>NZ_JAPCJD010000038.1:0-37777 GCF_027707845.1 Aeromonas sp. QDB14
AGACAGCCAGTTTACCAGCACCCTGTCTGTCAACTTCCACTTCCCCAAGATCCCGCGAAGAACCTTTTTTATTGCCTCGCCCACGAGCAAAGAAAAAGCGCGGCTGCCGGTCGGCAGTCGCGCTTTGCTTACTCTCTCGGTGTTATCCCGCCCTTGGCGAGGCGGAATTCAACCCGGGGCTGCCGAGCCAGCCCCGGGCTCGATGGGAAAGACTTACTTGGCGCTGCACTCCTGGATGATGACGCTGCCCACCTCGCCGGAAGTCTGGGTCGGGTCAACCTTCACCAGGAAGCTCCACAGACCCTGTTCCAGCGTGATGCTGTTGTTGCCCATGCCACCGTCGCCGTGCTGGAGCGGGTAAACCTGCTCGGGCTCCAGTGCGATCAGGGTGCCACCGGCATCCTTCACGAAGAACTGCTTGCTCCAGTTGCCATCGTCGTTGGCAAACTTGAAGTCAAAGCTGCCCGCGTAGTTGAAGGCGGCCTGATAGATGGCGAGGTTGCCTTCCATCCCCTTGTAGCTCAGCTGGTAGGCCGGCTGGGCGTTCCAGTCGCTCAGACTGCCGCGCACATAGAGCGGGAAGCCGAGCGGATTGCCCGCGACGGTATCCAGCACCTTGCAGCTCTGCGCCGGTTCGGTGTAGCTGACACTCAGGGTGGGCTTGTCCTTGTTCATGGCGGTGAAGACAAACTTGTAGGTGCCAGCCTTCTCCACGTTGAACGGCAGATCCCCGCCATTGGCACAGAGCGTATTGACCTGGCCGGTCGCAAGCTGGTCGGTATCGCTGCACTTGCCGTAATTGACGGGGCCGCTCCACTCGTTGCCAGCGATCTTCACCTGGGTCGACCCCAGCTGATCCGCCGTCACCTCGGTGGTGAACTCATAGGTGAAATTGCCACTGAAGTTCATCTTGTTGACCGGATCCCACTGATTCAGGAAACCACGCACGAACACCTCGGTGTCACCGAAGGGAGGCAAGGTGCTCAGATCCGTCTTCTTGCTCACCGGCAGCCCCGCGCCCTGGGCACCGCTCTGCGGCTTGACGAACACCGCCGCCGACCAGGCGCCAAGGGTCAGCTGACCGCTGTCATTGGCCGCACCGCTGGCGATGCTGTCGGAGTCACGGTGGGCACCGCTCAGGACCATGCCGGTCAGATCGATGGGCTGATCCTTGCCGTCACGGAAATCGCCGATGCTCTGGGGCTGATTGGTGGCGTTGATCATCACCACCAGGCCGTCGATGGCCGGATCCAGATCCGCACCGGCGCCCACCCCGTCATCCACGCTCATCACGATGAGACCAGGGATCTGCTCAGGGCCGGTGTTGCGGAAGTCGACCCGCTTGATCACCTCGGCGCCGCTGCCAAGACGCAGCAGACGAGAGGATTGACGCAGTTCGGAGAGCTCCTGGTAGAAGTTCACCATCTGATGCATCTCGGCCGAACCCGGCTTGGCGTGCTGGCCGAGCACCTGCTCGATCAGCTCGTAGTTGGCCTCGTCCTTGTCCTTGCGCGGCAGCCCTTTGTCAAAATTATTGTCACTTAAGCCGTAGTCGACCCGGTTGTACCAGTCACCGGAGTCGTAGCTGTCCCGCTCCATGGACTTGGAACGCAGCAGCTCGACACCCGCGTGGGTGAAGGGAATGCCCTGACCCAGCATGGCGGTCGCCAGAGAGACCCCCTGCATCCGCACCAGGTCGGCCCCGGCGGGTGCCTTGTACACCAGGTTGTCGAACAGAGTCTGGTTGTCGTGCTTGTCGACATAGTTCTGGATTTCGGTCGGATCCTGGGCATAGCCCGCCGGTTGACCGTTGTAGTCGATGTCGGAGCCTTTCTTCGGTATGCCGTCCTTGTCGGTCAGCACGAACTCCTTGAGGTTGCCCGCCATGCCGAGGCGCACCAGATCGGACTGATGCAGGGCGGTGGCGAGATCGACGCCGTCCAGCTCGTTGGCATCCACCAGGGCGCCGTTGCCAAAGCCCTGGGTCTTGCGAATGGCTTCGCCGCCGTCGAACGGGCTGCCGCCGCGCACCGCATCACGCAGCCGGTCGGAGAAGGAGCCGATGCCGGTACCGGCCAGGTGCTTCTGGGTCGCCTGCACGAAGCGCTTGTCATCCTGTACCTCGCCGAAGTTCCACCCCTCGCCGTAGAAGTACATGTCCGGATTGACCTTCTTCACCTCGGCCAGGGCCTGCACCATCTGATCTTTCGGGTGATGGCCCATGAGGTCGAAGCGGAAGGCATCGATTTTGTAGTCCCTCGCCCAGGTCACCAGAGAGTCATCCATCAGCTTGGCGAACATGGCGTGTTCCGGCGCCGTGTTGGAGCAGCAGGTGGAGTTTTCCACCGAACCGGTCTCCGGATTGAGGCGCTGGTAGTACCAGGGCACAATCTTGTCGAGCACGGATTTGGAACCGAGACCCGCTTCGTTGGTGTGGTTGTAGACCACGTCCATCACCACGTTCATGCCGATGTTCTGCTTGATGGCCTGCACCATCTCGCGGAACTCCTTGATCCGGGTCGTCCCCTCCGCATTGGTGGCGTAGGAGCCTTCCGGGGTGGTGTAGTGGTAGGGGTCATAGCCCCAGTTGAAGGAGTCCACCCCGCGCAGGTAGCCGTACAGCTCCTGCACCACGGGGTTCTCCTTGCTGTCGCTGGCTTGCAGATCACCGAGCACGGCTTCGATGGTCTCGCCGCCACCACAGTGGCTGGCAAACCTGGAGTTCTTGACCTCGGGATTGACCTCGCACAGCTTGCTGAAGTCATCGCCGATGTTGGCCACCTTGGCCGGATCCTCGTTGACGGTGGCGATGTCGAACACCGGCAGCAGGTGCAGGTGGCTGACGCCGCTCTTGGCCAGGGATTTCAGGTGGGTGACGGGCACGCTGTCGCTGTCGGTCAGTCCGAGGAACTTGCCGCGGTGATCCACCGGCGTCGACTCGTCGTTGCCGGTCAGATCCCGGACGTGGGCCTCATAGATGGTGATATCGGCGGGGTTCTTCTGGCTGTGGGGCGCCTTGAGGCCGTCCCAGCCTTCCGGCTTGAGGGCCGGATCGTCGAGATCCACCACCTGGCTGAACTCGGAGTTCATCGCCAGGCTCAGGGAGTAGGGGTCGGTCACCTGATAGGATTCCAGCTTGCGGCTGACCGGGTGATAGACCTGGATATCGTAGCGGTAGTATTTGCCGACAAGATCGCTGCCCCCCTGCACGCTCCAGCTGCCGCTGGCCTCGTCCAGGGTCATGGCGCGCTCGCCAAGCGACTTGTGCTGCTCGTCGAACAGAGCCAGCTTGACCGACTTGGCGGTCGGCGCCCAGAGCCGGAAGGTGACATTGCCCCCCTCCACCACGGCGCCGTAGGCCAGCTTGGTGGCCGCTTCGCTGTAAAGGGCATCGAGGGCACCGGCACTCTGCACCAGGGTCGCCCCCTGCAGGATGCCGTCCGCATCGGTCCCGATGGCGACCAGCTCACCCTTGAGCAGGGGCTTGAGATCTTTCCCCGCAGGCAGGGCGAAGGCGGCGGCATCCTTGAGGTGCGGGTATTTGGCCTGCTGCTCTTCGGTCAGGCTGGTCGGGGTCAGCTTGAGGTAGGGGAAATCGAATACACCCTCGCTGTTTGCTGTGATGGTGCCTGACTCTGTGTAGTAGAGGCGCACATAGGGCTTGTCCTTGCCCCCTTGCCAAATCAGGGTGTTGTCGTCGATGAGGTGGGCACTGGCCCCCGCCACGCCGAAGGCGGCGGTGAAGGCTTCCGCCCGGCTGCCGAAGATCTCGTTCTTGCCGGCGACGATGGCCACGGTACGATCCGGGTGATCGCTGAAGACCACCTTCATGTCGCTGCCGGTCAGGTTCGCGAGATCGCCGTTGCGGGCGATGAAGTTGATGCAGCCTTCCATCTTGGAGAGCGGCACGACCTAGGCCGGGCCAAAACTGTCCGCTGCGGACGGCGTCTTGCTCTTGTCATCCCAACCGGTATTGAGGCCGCCCTCCGAGGTCGAGTTGCAGGCGTCGTTGTTCCACAGGTGCAGGTTGTGGCTGGCGAACGGGCCGGTGACACCGCGCGCCGCGCTGGTCTGGGTATCCACCAGGGCGATGACCGCTTCGTCGGGGCCGGCCGTCAGCAGTTCGGCCGGGGGCTGGACGTTGGGAAGACGAGCGACGGGCTCATCCTGAGGGGCAGGAGCAGAAGAACTGTTGTCGTTACAGCCTGACAAAAGCGCGAGCAGTGAGGCTGTTACCAGCGCCACTTTGGTCTTTTTCATATCCATTTTTTTATAATTCCCGCTGTAGTTAGTCTCGATATCCGAGTACCCGGTCATTGCCGAGCGGTGTCATATTAATCAGCGGGAATTGCCGTAAATGTGAGCGGATGGGCAAAAAAAACCAATCCGCATCAACAAGATAACGTTTTCATAACGAAAACTCGATCGCGCTCACAGACCTGGCAACGCTTTCGGCCCATACCAGCGGAAAGAGGGGAGCGAGTGACGAAATCAATGTCCAATCAAATGGATAGAGGGGACTGGGTGATGAAACGGATTGAGGAGCAGGCCAGGCGGCTGGACCAGGAGTATCAGGGCATTGCCCAGTTGTTCGATCAGTTCTGCCAGCAGGCCGGCGTGCTCGCCGAACGCTATCACTTCTTCAACTGGCCGGATTATGAAGAGAGCCCGCCCCTCGCCCGCGCCTTCACCCTGCTGGGGGAACCACGGGAGCTGCGGCTGCGCTGTCAACCCGGCGAGGGAGGTTTCCTGAACGGCCTCCTCCAGGTGTGTGGCGAGGAAGGCAAGGTTCACGCCAGCCTGGGCTTTCATGCCGACGGCCACCTGCTGCTGGAGCCGGGCCACCTGCTCGACGACCCGCCGGGACTGCTGCTGAGGCTGATGCTGGGCTCCCTCTGGCAGGATCAGGGGAGCGAGCCTCCCCGCTGACACCCGCCAGGGGCGTCAGTCGGCAGACACTTCGATGGTCAGGTGCACCAGCTCCTCGTGGATGGCGAGGCGCTCGCGGATCGCCTGTGCCGGGACCGGGGTCGCCATCTGCAACGACATCGCGGCGGCATACTGCGTCTGCCCCACCCGCCAGACGTGCAGATCGCGGATCTCGGCGCCAGGCAGCTCGGCGATCACCTCGCGGATCTCGTCCACCAGGGGCGCATCCATCTCCGCATCCAGCAAGACGCGCCCGGTATCACGCAGCAGCCCCCTGGCCCACACCGCCACCAGCACGGCCCCGGCGATGCCCATCAGGGGATCCAGCCAGTCCGCCCCCCACAACATGCCTCCCACCAGCGCCAGAATCGCCAGCACCGAGGTGGCCGCGTCCGCCAGCACGTGGAGGTAGGCGGCGCGCAGGTTGAGATCCTGATGGCCGTGGTGGTGATCGTGCGAGTGGTCGTGATGACCGTGATGGTGGTCGTGACCATGGTGATGGCCGTGATCGTCCCTGAGCAGCCAGGCACAGGCCAGATTCACCAGCAGGCCCAGCAGGGCAATGCCGATCGCCTGCTGATAATGGATGGGGCTGGGGTCCAGCAACCTGGCCACCGACTCGAACAGCATCAACCCCGCCACCCCCACCAGCAGCAGGGCGCTGCTGAAGCCCCCCAGCACCTCTATCTTCCAGGTACCAAAGCTGAACCTGTGATCCCGCGCGAAGTGGCGGGCAGCGCGATAGGCCAGCACCGAGAGGCCGAGGGCCAGGGCATGGGAGCTCATGTGCCAGCCGTCGGCCAGCAGCGCCATGGAGTTGTAGAACCAGCCGCCACCGATCTCCGCCACCATCATGACGACGGTGAGCAGCACGGCCCAGCGGGTCTTCTGTTCGGCCAGGGGATTCCCTTCGTGGACGACGGGGTGGTGGCAGTGGGATGTGGCGAGGGATGGCATGGATTTCTCCTGAAAACGAGGATGCTATATACTATACCCCAGTATAGTTTTATTGATCGAGAGGATCCTGCATGTCACACACGGTTCACGACAAGAAGAAGCTGCTGGCTCGGGTCAGGCGCATCAAGGGGCAGACCGGCGCCCTGGAGAGCGCCCTGGAACAGGAAACAGACTGCGCCGCCATCCTGCAGCAGATTGCCGCCATCCGCGGCGCCGTCAACGGCCTGATGCTGGAGGTGCTGGAGGGACACATGCGCGAGCATCTTGGCGCCGAGGAGGCGACCCATGCCGAGCGGCTGGAGGATCTGGATCAGGTGGTGAGGGTACTGCGTTCCTATCTGAAATAAGGGCGCCCGGTGATGACGGGCGCCCCTGTCAGTCGAAGTCCGCGTAGGGAGTGAGAGGCCTTGGCGGCATATCGAGATCCCCTTGCCAGGGCTTGAAGGTGTAGCGCAGGAACAGGGGGACATGGCTGGGGGCATAGTCATCCGCCTGCTGGATGTCCACCCGGCCACCGATGCGCCAGTGTTCCGTCAGCCTGTGTTCCACCACGCCATTCAGGGTGTAGCCGAATCCACTGCTGCAGCCCCCTTTCACAGGCGCATTTCTGTCTGGCAAACCGCTTGGCAACAGGCCTTCCAGGGGGTAGCGGCGACTGTCGTCGGTGCGGGCGTAGGACCAGGATCCCGATCCCCCCAGCTCCCACGACCAGTCCGGGGTACGCTGCCGGTAGCTGACCGGCACCGAGAGCGAGAAGTACCCCTGCGGGCTGTAATAACCCCCCTGCCCCAGGGTATAGCCCCCCAGATCCTGCTGGTAGTGCCACAGCATGGTGCTGAGCCCCACGCTGGCACGGCGATGGGTCTCGTTGACCAGCTTGTAGTAGCCGCCCCCCATCAGCCGGGTGCGCCAGTTGTCGGGCACGTTCTTGCCGGTCAGCAGGTGCTGCTGGGCGCTGCCCCAGAACCCGACGGCCCCTCCCAGATCCCGGCTGAGATCGAGGCGGATCCCGTTCGCCCGCACCCCGCCCCAGCTGATGCCCGTGCCCGGATCCACCGTTCCCCCATAGGAGAGCAGCGAGCTGCTGACGGGCCGACGCGAGAGGGTCATCCCCCACCCCAGCGTGTGCCAGTCACCGGTCAAGGTGGCGCCACCAACCCAGTCCACCACCTCGAAACCGAGGGGCGTGGTCCCCAGATCGAACGCCCAGGCCCCCCGCTGCCAGCCTGCCGCCAGGGTGGTCCCCCGGCTCTGCTGGTGCGCGTCCCCGCGGCAGTCCCTGGCCGCACAGGTACCGAACTGCGCCCGGTAAGGGGAGTCCGGCAGATCTCCGGCATCCATGTCGACCAGTTCAAGGCGGCCGAAGGCGGTACCACCGGCCAGCGGCGTATCCAGTTGCGCCATCTGGGTCAGCGCCCGCAGATCCGAGTAGCCCCCGGTACCGCTGGAGCCCCAGTAATCGCTGTCGAGGGAGAATGTGGTCTGGCTCTGCCGGTAGTGCCTGTCGAGATCGCTGCGCAGGCCGGATGCCAGCCACCCCTCCCCATCCTGACTGCGTGCCAGCCGGGTCAGCTCGCCCCCCTCCAGATCCTCGCGGGGGGCCAAACCTGCGGCCACCAGCCCCTTGCGATCCCGCACCAGAGCCCCTTCCACATCATGCTCGGCAAAGCGCTGACGGGCGGCATCGCGCCAGAACAGCGCCGTCTGCTGGGAGGCCGGTTGCATCGCCACCAGGGGTTCGTAGTCGGTGAAGATGGCGCGGGCTGTCTCGCCCTCTCCCAGCGCCTGATAGAGATTGGCTACCCGGCGGTAGTAGTTGGCCCCCTCCGGGGGCAGCGGGCTGACCGGCCAGGCGGGCAGCCAGTGACGGGCCTTTGCCAGATCGCCCCTGGTCTGGGCCAGTTCGGCCATGCCAAGCCTGGCCTCGGGCTGTTGCGGCGTGCGGGCAAGCACCTCCTGATAGCGCTGCTCCGCCAGTGCATAGGCCCCCCGATCCGTGGCCCACTCCGCCAGCATCAGGCTTACCTCTTCATCCGGCTGCAACGGCTGAAGCAGGCGTTCGGCCCCCTCATCATCCCCGGCTTCGTGACGCGCCCTCGCCCTGGCGAGCACCTCGTCACGGGCGAGGCGCTGATCCAGCGCATCCATGTCCTGTGTCCAGCCGGACCTAGGGATGGCGGCCAGCACCCCTCTCGCCGCCACCATCTTGTCCTGCCCCGAGAGATAGAGGGCGGTGGCGTAGCGCAGGGTGGCATCCTGCGGGTGCGCCGCCAGCCGTTCCCGCAAGAGCCGCTCCCCGCTCCCGGCTTCCCCGAGGCGGGCCCGGGTATCGGCCACTCGATAGGCCAGCCACACCTCTTCCGGGGTCAGCGCGAGTGCCTGCTCGCGAAGGCGCAGCGCCACCGCCACCTTGCCGGCCCGATCGAGCTGATCGGCCTCCTCCTGCAACAGCCCGGCCTTGAGCCGCCGCCCTTCGGCCTGCATCCCGGGGGTGCCCTGCTGCTCCAGCAGGGCCAGGGCACGCGCCGGATCCTGCTCCTTGTAGAGATCGAACAGGCGGGCCAGTGCCCGCTCCCGCGCGCTCCCCATGGCGAGCGCCTTGCGGTAGGCGGACTCCGCGTCGGCATCGCGATGGCGGCCACGCTCGCTGTCTCCGAGCCCCAGCCAGGCTTCGGGCTCACGCCCATCCTGGGCGATGGCACGGCGATACAGGGTCGCCGCCTCATCCCACTGCTCCCGTTCCAGGGCGCTGCGCCCCTGGCTCACCAGCAGCCAGTAGCGGTTGGTGGCCAGCAGGCTGCGCCATTTGTCCTTGTCGGTCACCTCGGGGTGTGCCAGCACCCGTTCAAACTGGGCGATGGCCAGCGCTCGCTGATCGTTGCGGGAGTAGGCCTGCCCCAGGGCGCCCATGAGTTCAGGATCCCCCGGGTTGGCAGCCAGGGCACGCTGCAAGCGGGAGATGGAGGCACCACCTCCCGCCGTGCTTGCGAGCGCCGACTGGCGTGCGCGATAGGCAGGCGAGGCCCACTTCTCCTCCTGGGTCGCGAGCAGCTGTTCCGCCTTGGTGGTCTCCCCCTCGCCAAAGATCACCATGTACTCCTGCAAGGCAGCAATGCTCCCGGGCCCGATGGGCAGGGATTCGATGTCCGCGAGCCAGATCTCGGCGGCCTCGTCCCGCTGATAGGGATCTCGCGCCATCTCGCGCAACAGGTTCTGCGCCCCCTGGCGTCGACCGTCCGCCAGATAGAGGCGAGCCAGCCCGCCCCGCACTCTGGGCTCACCTGGATATTGCCGGTTGAGTGCCTCCAGGGCCGCCAGCCCCTTCGCCTTCATGGCCGGGATCCGTGTCTGCAACAGGGCATAATCCACCGCCACGTCGAGATTGGGGGGCAAATCACCGGAGAACAGGGAGCGATAGAGACGCTCGGCCTCCTCCAGCCTGCCGGCGCTGGTCAGCAGCCTGACTTGTTGCAGTTGCTGGCGCCTGGCCGGTTCGTTCAGGGCCAGGTTGGCCATGCCCTGACGATAGAGCGCAGAGTCGGGGTCTTGCTTGCCAAGGCGGGCCAGCAGTGCCCCGGCCTCCTTGACCTTGCCCTGGCGCAGGGCCTGACGGGCCTGGGCTGCCAGCAGCTCCGGATGATCGGGCTCCACCAGGGAGAGGGAATAGAGGCTGTTGCTGACGAGATCTTCCCGCCCACGGGCCTCGTCAATCCTGACCTGCTCCAGCAGCCAGGCCACCGGCTGTACCGTCCCTTGCGCCAGGGCTCCGCTCATCAGGCAGGCGAGCAGGCACCCCAGGGTCACTCTGCCTGACATGACTCGCTCCAATCCGGCTGCAGGGTACCGTCGGCGGCAAAGCGATAACGCCCCTGATCCCAGCCTGCGCCGAACAGGGTCAGCACGCTGCCGTAGTAGGCATCCGCATCCAGCCCGTGATCGGAGACCTGCTTGCGCAAGGTGACCTGCGCCGGCAAGCCCCGTGACAGGGGCAGGAGGGCGGCGGCAAAGCCGCTCGGCCCCTTGCCCTGAACCTGTCCACTTTGGCTGGAGACCCGCTCGGGAAGATGACCCGATTCGGTCAGCTGCGCCAGCATGGGGGCAAAGTGGGCCACCAGAGAAGCCCTGGCGGGATCCTCCTCGCTCAACATGCCGAGCCAGAGATAGACGCGGATGGCGTCATAGCCACCGGTGTCGCCCTTGTCCGCCGTCACCTGCCATCCCTTGTCGGCCTGCCAGTCCACCCAGTCCGGGGCAAAGCCACGGGGCGCACTCTCCTGCAGCAGCTTGGGCAAGAGGGCCCGCATCTCCCCCCAGGGCCCCTTGAAGGAGGCGAATCTGGCCAGCAGTTGTGGAGGCAGATAGCTGGGATTGAGGGTCCAGCGTCCCTCCCCCTCATAGCCTTTCGCCCCGGGCAGCAACACGGGGCCAAGACCCGGCAGCGTGGCGACCTCCTCCCGGGCGATGCGGCGCAGCAACAGGGTGCCGAGGGCCGAGTAGCTGTGGTTGTCCCACAGGCGACCCGCCTCCAGCAGGCTGTAGGCTATCCAGAGATCCGAATCGGACGCGCTGTTCGCATCCAGCACGCCCCAACTGCCGTCCTGCTGCCTGCCCCAGAGCCAGGATGGCAGGAAGCCGGTCAGATCCCCGCGGGCGAGCTGCCGCTCCGTCCAGTCGAGCAGGCGGGCAAAGGTTTCCCTGTCATCGTTGACCAGGGCGAAGAAGAGGGCATAGCTCTGGCCTTCCGAGGTGGTGATGCGGCGCCCGTCGGCAGGGTCGATGACCCTGCCCTCTTCGCTGATGTAGTGCTGGCGAAAGTGATCCCACTCCGGCCAGTGGCAGACGGCCTGCGCCGGGAGGGAACAAAGGGCCCAGAGGAGCAGGGCACCACAGACATTTTTCATCTGAGTCATCTCTTAATCTTCCTTCAGACGGCGGCGGCTGGCACTGGCAAGCAGCACCCGCAGGCCCCAGCCCAGTACCAGCATGCAGAGCAGGGTCAGCCCGGCAAGACGCACCGGATAACGGGCAAACAGTTGCCAGAGACGCTCCCACCACGGCAGGTAGCCCACCTCGTAGCGATCCCCCACCACCAGGCTCTTCACCCCGGATTCCCGGATGATGGCCACCGAGCCCGCCACCTGATCGCGCAGGGTACGGGTCTGCAGAGCCTCATTGAGCAATGTGACCCCCGCCGGTCCATCCGCCAGCAAGGCCACCAGGCTGCGCTGATCATGGGTCGGCGATTGCAGCCCCAGGATGACGGCGATGGCCCGGTTGCCCGTCATGCCCACCCGGGCCTGGGGCTGGCGATCGGCCATGGTGTGCAGCAGATCCCCCTTGTGCTGGCGGGTTGGCTCGTTGACCCAGCTGCGCGTGGATTGCAGCAGGGCGTCGGGAGCCAGATCCCCTCGAAACTCCTCCGGCAGGGTGCCGATGAGCAGGGTATCCCGATCCGCGGTGCGCGCCCGCTCCCAGTCGTCCAGAACCTGCAGGGAGAGCGCCGGATACCCGGTCTCGGCCCCGATGGCACCGACGGCATCGAGCAAGGTGGTGATCTGCCCGGGATGGGGTCTGGCCGGCATGACAATCTGGGTGTCGGCGAGATCCGCCATCCGGCTGAACGGGAAGCCGGCATAGGCGAACGCCTTGAGGTCGGGCATTTCGATGAAGTGGCGATAGCCGGTGAAGTCGATGGTGGAGCCCTCGTCGATGCGCACCTGATGGGCTGGCGGCATCACCAGGTCGCAACGGCCATCCTCCGTCCCTCCCATGTATTGCTGGGCATACTCGAACGAGAAGCTCAGGCTGTTGGCCTGGGTGGTCTTGAGCCCGGGCATGCGCAGCGCCATGGTGTCGCCGTCGTCGGCAAACCAGAGCGGCAGGGTCAGCAACCGCTCACTCTTGACCTCGCCGGGCTCGAGCGTGAACGACTTCATGAGCTGGCCGTTGACCGCCACATCCAGCCGGGAACCGTCGCGCAGGGTGGGCGAGGTGTGGTGATACTTCAGCTCCGTCCTGATGCCGTTCTCCCCCAGCAGATAGAGATCCGGCGGCAGGCGCAGCGTCAGGCTCATGGGCCACAGCGTGCGCCCCGTTGCCTGCAACTGGCCCGGGTACTCCGTGAGCTCGTCAAAGCGCATCTTGCGATCCAGTCGCACCCAGTTCGGGGCGTCGTAGGGTTGACGCGGGGAGAGCGGCTTCACCTCGTCCACCATGACGCTCTGGCCACGCAGCATGACATCGCCTCGCGCCAGCCCCTGCACCGCCGTCAGCAGATCCTGCTGATCCCGCCCCAGGATCAGCAGCAGCTTCACATAGGGGTTGTCGGGGGAGCTGATCATGTCGATGGTGGGCCCCTTCACCTCGGGATAGTCCACCAGGAAATCGGGACGCGCGTCATTGGTGGCAAAGATCACGGCGTTGCGATCGGGCAACTGGTTGATGAGCACCGGGAAATGCTGGCCCCGCCACTGGGCCTTGGTGCCGAACCAGGAGGCCAGCACCGCCGCCGCCTGCTGCTGCTCCGGGGGCACTGAGCCCGTGAACACCATGGGCAGAGTCAGCTTGCCATTGTCCCGCACGTCGAGGAACGGCATGGGGAAGAAGGAGAGCTCGTTGCGCACCGGCAGGGTCTGCAACTGCAGGGTCAGCTTGCTGTCCCGGTTGACGTTGAGCCAGAGGGTATCGCTCGCCGGGTTCTCGCACACTTTCTGA
Source organism: Aeromonas sp. QDB14 (assembly GCF_027707845.1). Taxonomy (NCBI): domain Bacteria; kingdom Pseudomonadati; phylum Pseudomonadota; class Gammaproteobacteria; order Aeromonadales; family Aeromonadaceae; genus Aeromonas; species Aeromonas sp. QDB14. The sequence goes on from NZ_JAPCJD010000038.1 coordinate 12,601, forward strand.
TAGTGGCCGACGAAGCTCACCTTGAGGCGGTTGAAATCCTTGGCATAGCGGGGATCCAGCTCGATGCTGGCATGGGTCATCGTCCCCATCTGATCCTGGTTGAGGGCCGTCACCCCCATCAGCTCGTCATTGAGATAGACCTTGACCTGGGAGATGAGCGGCAGCAGGGAGGGCGATGGCGTGAAGTTCAGATCCAGGGTGGCCCGGGTCACCACCTCGTCCCGCCGCACGGTGAAGTCGGCCAGTCCGTCTGGCGCATTGCCGCGCAGGGACAGGGTGCCTGGCGATGATGCCATCTGTTCGAAGCTCATCCCCTGGGTGCGCACCGGAGCGGGAACGGGCGGCAGGGGGCCGACGGCCTCGGCGGCGGTCGCACCCTGCGCCATCAGCAGGAGAGGAATAAGGTAGCGTTGTGGTTTCATCATCCTTTCACTGTCTGTGAGGTCGGAGTCCCGGCCCGGAAATCTGGGGAGACGCGACGGGGAACAAAGGAGAGGAGCCAGCGAGCCAGCTTCTCGAGGAGGATACAAACAAAGCCGATGGGTGAGGTACGGGCCAGACGCCAGTAAGCTCCCCAGCCGAGCAGGGTAATGTCGATCAGGCTGTGGAGGGGGCGATCCTTGCCCAGACGCTGCTGCCACAGGGACCAGGTATCGGCCCGGGCGAAGGTGCACTGGATGAACTCGACATGCTGTGCCTGCGCCATGGGCTCCAGCTCCAGTCCCAGCTTGCAGCCGAACACCCGCTGCACCTTGGCGGCGAACGCCTGCTCCCGCTGGTCATGGCGCAGCAGCAACCAGACCCTCTCCTTGTCGGCCAGGGGCAGGGGCGCCTCAAGCAGCACCCCGACCCCCCCGTTGGAGTAATCCCTGACGGTACAGGGGTAGAGGTGACCGTTCGCCAGCCTGATGGCCGCCGGCATCACCATCTCCACCCTGGGGTTGGCACGGACCTGGCGCGACTCGAAGGCCACCGCCAGGGCGCCGCCCAGTATGGTCATGTTGTAGAGGGTCCAGATCATGCTGAGGATCAGGGTCGGCACCTCGTCGGCAGGGCCGGTGCCGATGCGCCAGAGGCCGAACCCCAGCCCGCACAGATTGAGCAGGATCAGCAGCAGATAGGGGCGGGAGACCGACAGATCGAGGAACACCTCCTCCGTCATCCCCCCCTTGGCAGTCACGTTGAACGTCCCCTTGTGAGGTGCAAAGAGCGCCACCGTGGTCGGCCTGGCGATGTACCAGGCCAGCACCGTCTCATAGACCTCGCCCCAGAAGGAGTGGCGCACCTTGCCCTGCAACCGGGAGTTGGTCAGGGCGCTGTGGAAGATGTGCGGCAACATGTAGAGGGCGATGGCCGCCGCAGGGGCATAGATGATGTAGGCGTGCAGGATCAGGAAGGCGAGCGGTGCCGTCAGGAAGATGAGCCTCGGTATGCCCGAGAGGAAATGCAGCATGGCATTGAAGTAGCACAGCCGCTGCCCCAGCTTGAGCCCCTTGCCGAAGAGGGGGTTGTCCAGACGCAGGATCTGCACCATGCCGCGCGCCCACCGGATGCGCTGACCGATGTGGGCAGAGAGGCTTTCGGTGGCCAGCCCCGCCGCCAGCGGGATCCGGATATAGGCCGAGGTGTAGCCGAGGCGGTGCAGCCGCAGGGAGGTGTGGGCATCCTCGGTGACCGTCTCCACCGCGATGCCGCCGATCTCGTCAAGGGCGGTGCGCTTGATGACGGCGCAGGAGCCGCAGAAGAAGCTGGCATCCCACATGTCGTTGCCATCCTGCACCAGGCCGTAGAAGAGGGCCCCCTCGTTCGGCATCTTGCGAAACCGTTGCAGGTTGTGTTCGAACGGATCGGCGGAGAAGAAGTGGTGGGGGGTCTGGACCACGCCCAGACGGGGATCCCGGTAGAACCAGCCCACCGTCATCTGCAGGAAGGAGCGGGTCGGCAGGTGGTCACAGTCGAAGATGGCGACCAGATCCCCGGTGGCCATCTTGAGGGCGTGATTGATGTTGCCCGCCTTGGCGTGCTCATGGGTCGACCGGGCCACATAGCGGATCCCGGCCTCCTCGGCGAAATCGCGAAACGCCGCCCGCCCCCCGTCGTCAAGCAGCCAGATGGTCAGCTTGTCGGCGGGCCAGTCGAGCCCCATGGCGGCGTAGACAGTCCCCTTCACGATGGCGAGATCCTCGTTGTAGGTGGGGATCATCAGATCCACGCTGGGCCACTGGGCCGGATCCGCCGGCAGTTGTGCCGGGGGGCGGTGCAGGGGCCATGCGGTCTGCCAGTAGCCGAGCAGCAGCACCAGCCAGGCATAGGCCTCGGCGGCCAGCAGCAGCAGGCCGCAGGCCAGGCTGACGGGGTCGAACCAGTCGAGGGTCGAGGTGTAGCGCCACCAGATGTAGCGGCAGGAGATGGTGAGGGAGAGCACGATCATCATCAGCATGGGATAACGGCCCGGCACAGCCCGCAGGATGAAGGCCATGGCCGCCAGCAGGAGGACGAACACCAGTTGCGCCTGCAGGGTGAACGGCAGGGTGACGCAGAGCAGGGAGAGGCTCCCGGCCACCACGCAGAGCAGCACGCTCTTCCAGCGCGCCTCGCGGGGCGTGGCCCTGGCGGCGGCCAGCCCTTTCTCCTCCTGGCGGGCCAGGAAGCCCCCGAGAGCCTGAGTGCCCCTATGCCAGATCCGCTGCCAGGAGGCAGGCCAGCGCAGAGGGATGGGCTGTGGGCGACGCACTATCATCCAGAGGCTCTGCAACAGAACGCGCAGGGGATCCCCCACCCGGGGGTGCGTCAGCTGGGGATAGAGCCCCCGGGCATGGCCCAGCACCCATTGCCAGCCATGACGCTCGAGGGGGAAGAGAGCCCAGGCCAGCAGCCAGCCCAGGGTCAATGCGGCCGCCCCCGGGCGGGAAGCCCCCCGCTCACGCAGTGCGCGATAGCGCTGCGAGCACCAGAGGCCCGCAGCCGGCGTCAGCAGCCGCACTCTCATCGGGGGGCCTCCCCCTCTGCCAGACACCAGGTCGCCAGGGCGGCCAGCTCGTGGGCAACCAGACTGGTGGGGGCATAGCGGCCGACCGGCAGCTTGGCGGCCATGGCCTCCGCCATGGCTTCGTCCCTGTGCAGATGAAGATTGAGCAGAGGGAGCCCCCCTGCCAGCCAGAGATCCAGCAGCCCCTGCTGCAGGGCCCGCTGGCTGGAGAACTGGGTCACCAGCAGACGCTCATCGGCCGCCCAGGGGTGGCGGTGAAGCCGCACATGGCAGTTGGCATCCGCATTGACCACCAGCAAGCGCCTGCAGGGGATGACGGGGGCCATGCCCAGGGGCAGATCCAGCAGCACCAGATCATAGCCATCGATCCCCGCCAGCCACTCGGCCGACGCCCCCTCCTCCCCACCATGGGAGAGCAGATCCAGTCCCTCCTCCCGGCGGTGAAGCGCACCTCGCCACTCCCGCGCCGGCTGGGTCAGCCGGCTCCAGCCTCCCGGATCGTCATGGGGCAGGCCAAGGTGGATGCCAAGCTGATTGTCCGGGCAGAGATCCACCGCCAGCACCCTTGCCCCCTGCTCATGGGCAGCCTGGGCCAGTCCGGCCACGATGGCGGTGGTCCCCACACCTCCCCGGATCCCCTGCAGGGCGATCACCTTCATGCAGACCTCCCCTCGCCAGTCCCCTCGGGCCCTTTCACTGCCACCTCCGCCAGCAGGGGGAAGCGTGCGCACAAGGCGGCGAGCCGCTCCCTGGCGGCAATATCCTGATAGGAGAGGCTGACACCAAAGGCCTGCTGGACCATGGCCACGTCATTGATCACCGTGCCCTCCACCAGGACGCCGAAGGGGGTCTGCATGTCTGATTGCCGTTCGCTGCGCATCGTCACTTCCGGTCTCATTGGGGATAGGGGACCCAGTCCCCCTGCCCCAGCTTGATGTGGTACTTGCCCTGATATTCGATCACCACCGAGCCCTGGTTCTCGGACACCGACGGGGTCTGCGGCAGATCGCCCAGCAGGGCAACCCCCACCGGCACCTGGGTGATGCTCGGACTGGGAATGTCCCGCAGCCCGGCCATCTGCATCTTGTCGCCGGTGAGAGCTGCGCCGTGCTCAGGCACCATCACCACGGCCACCTTGCGGCCGGATTGCTCCAGCGTCGTCATGAAGTCGTCCAGCTGATCCAGCAGGGTCTTGAGCCTCGCCTTGTAGGGCGCTATCTGGCGGCTCGCCACATAGCGGTTGCCATCGTGCAGGGCGATGAGGTTGAAGAAGGTGACGTTGCGTGCCGCCTGACTCTGTGTCCGCTCGTTCAGCCAACGGCCGAACAGGGCATCCCCGCGATAGATGGGCTCGCCATCGAAGGAGGCGAGGTCATGGGCCAACCCCTTCTTGTCCATGGGAGTCACATCCAGCCCGGCATACTGCTGCAGGCCGGTCAGGTAGTTGCCAAAATCCCCCGAGTGATCCATGGCCACCTGTTTGGCAAAGCCGAGCTGGGCCAGGTTCTCGAACAGCAGGCATTGCTTCGGCGCCGTCACATAGAGCCCCTGGTGGCTGGTCTGCCCGCAACTGGCCCGCAGCAGGCGAATGGAGCTCGGGCCGCTGTAGGAGGTGGCGGAGTTGAAGCGGTTGAAGCGAATGTCGAAGTGGGACCAGACCGGATGCCCGCTCAGGCCGCTCGCCTCCACGTCATGCCAGGCCAGGGAGCAGACATTGATGATGAGCACATCGAAGGGGGTCGCCTGGGCTGGCAGGCTCTCCGGGAAGTGCACCAGTCTCTCCTGCTCCTCCCGATAGAAGTCATCGAGATAGGCGTTGAGGTTCTCGTTGGTCGGCGGGGCACTCTGGTCAAGCTGCTCCTCCATGGGCAGCACTGAAGAGCGGGTCTCCTCCCGGGACGTGTTCAGGGCATGCTCGCTCGCCCCCTTGCTGCTCGCGAAGGGATTGCTCACCTGGGGCGAGACCCAGAGCCAGAGCAGCGCCAGCAGGATCCAGGGGGTGAAGCGCAGCCACTGGGCGATGAACAGATAGAGTGTCAGCAGCACGAACCCCGCGCCGACCATCTCCCAATTGATGAAACGCCCGAGCAACTCCGCCCAGTAATCCAGGGTGAAGGAGAAGACCTGGCTGCCCTGGGCACGAATGCTCTCTATCCCCGGCAACCAGGTATCGTGATAGAAGATCCCCGCCCCCACCGGCAACGCCAGCCAGTGCCGCGCACGGCGCCACCCGGCCCTTTGCAGGGGAAAGATCAGGAAGGCGGCAAACACCAGGTTGATCAGGGGGTGGAAGTTGAGATATCCCCCCCAGAGCAGGGCGAACTTGGCAAGAAAATAGACATTCCAGCCACCCAGGCCGTGCCAGTCCAGCCAGGGAGAATCGGCATCAGAAACGTGTCAGGTCATCCGCGATGAGTCACCTGTTATCGTGGGCCCCCCGAAGGGGCCGGGCACACTGCAATGGTTGTCAAAAGAATAGCCTGACTATTATGCAACTATTAATTTGTCTCAGGTGGCGCTGAACCTGACTCCCCCGGATGGGTGTAAGGGGAATGAGAGGGGCCGTATGTATCCATATATTGTCCAAACGATCCCGATAAGGCAGCCTTCTCTGACAAAATGGGGGGAACGTGCAGACGGGATGCAGGATCCTGGCAAGGGCCCCGCGCTTACCACTGCGACAGACTTTGTCAGCCCTGTCGCCATCTCGAACAACTTGAGGCCACCTCTGGATTGCGCCATCATATCGGCCCGGCTGATGGCCGGCCGAATTGGACAGTCAACTTCAAGGACCCCCCATGTTTGAACACGTCGATGCCTATGCTGGCGACCCCATACTGACGCTAGTCGAGACCTTCCACAAAGATACCCGCGAGCAGAAGGTGAACCTGGGGATTGGCCTCTATTACGACGAGCAGGGCCGCATTCCGCTGCTGCCGTCAGTGCAGCAGGCCGAAGCGCAGCGCGCCGCCGCCCCGGCCCCACGCCCCTACCAGCCGATGGAAGGCGCCGCCAACTACCGTACCGCGGTGCAGCACCTGCTGTTCGGTGCCGACCACGAAGCGGTCAAGGCGGGTCGCATCGCCACCATCCAGACCATCGGCGGCTCCGGCGCGCTGAAGATCGGCGCCGATCTGCTCAAGCGCTACTTCCCGACCTCCGAGGTGTGGGTCAGCAATCCCACCTGGGACAACCACAAGGCGATGTTCGAGGGGGCCGGCATCAAGGTGCACGACTACCCCTATTACGATGCGGCCACCGGCGGCGTGCAGTTCGACGCCATGATCGACTGCCTGAGCAGCCTGCCTGCGAAAAGCATCGTGCTGCTGCACCCCTGCTGCCACAACCCGACCGGGGTGGATCTCTCCCGTGCCCAGTGGGACCAGGTGATCGCCCTGGTGGTCGAGAAGAACCTGATCCCCTTCATGGACATCGCCTATCAGGGCTTCGGTGACGGGCTGGAAGAGGATGCCTACACCATTCGTGCCATGGTGGCCGCCGGCGTCAGCTTCTTCGTCAGCAACTCCTTCTCCAAGAACCTCTCCTTCTACGGCGAGCGCTGCGGCGGCCTGTCGGTCATCTGCCAGGATGCCGAAGAGGCGAGCCGGGTGCTGGGCCAGATGAAGGCCACCGTGCGCCGCAACTACTCCAGCCCCCCCACCCACGGCGGCCAGATCACCGCGGCGGTGATGAGCCTGCCCGAACTGCACGCCATGTGGGTCGGTGAGGTGACCGAGATGCGCACCCGCATCAAGGCCATGCGCCAGAAGCTGTTCGAGGTGCTGAGTGCCAAGGTGCCGGGCCGCGACTTCAGCTACTTCATCAACCAGCGCGGCATGTTCAGCTACACCGGCTTCACGCCGGAGCAGGTGGACCGTCTTCGGGAAGAGTTCGCCGTCTACCTGGTGCGCTCTGGTCGCATGTGCGTGGCGGGCCTCAACAGCCGCAACGTCGACTACGTGGCCGACGCCATGGCCGCCGTGCTCAAGGGCTAAGCCCGCAAGCCCCGCTCAGGCGGGGCTTTTCATTTGTCCCCTTGCCCGTGGAACCGTGACGGATCTCATTGCCCTCTCCCGCCTCGGCGGTCGCCACCTGGAGACCCTGCATCTGCTGCTCGACACCCGCAGTGTCACCCGCAGCGCCGAGCGCCTCTGCACCACCCCCTCCACCGTCAGCAAGACCCTCAACCAGTTGCGCGAACTGCTGGGGGATCAACTGCTCTACCGCCAGGGCAACCAGTTGCTGCTGACCCCGTTTGCCGAACGCCTCGGCCCGACGCTGCGCCGCCTGCTGGGAGAGCTCAACGGCCTCACCAGCCAGGAAGGATTTGCTCCTGCCAACTGGCAGGGGGAGCTGAATCTGGCGATGCGGGAGAGCAGCATGATCTGGCCCATGGGGGCCGTACTGGGTCAGTTGATGCAGGAGGTGCCGGGGCTGATGCCCGTCGTGCGTAACAAGGACGAGCAGGGACTGGCTGCTCTGGCGGCGGGCAAGCTCGACTTCGTGATCCTGCCCCACGATCAGAGCCAGCCCGGGGTCAATCAGCCCGGCCTCGTCTGGGAAACCTTGCGGGAGGACGAGCTGGTCTGCCTGATGCGCGCGGATCATCCGGCGTTGACGCGCCCCTGGGATCTCGATGCCTATCTGAGCTGGCGCCACATCGCCATTCGCGATCAGGAGCTGGCCGATCCCTTCTTCGAGCAGAGTCTGGCCCAGCGCCAGGTACGGCGCAGACTGGGGGCCACCCTGCCGGATTTTGGCAGCGCCGCCGCCCTGCTGCGCCAGAGCGATCTCATTCTCACGGCCGTGAAGGGCTGGGCTACCCGGGCTTGTACCCAGGGGCTGGTGAGCCGCCCCGTTCCCTTCGATTACGGCGCCGTGACCCACAGCCTGGTGTGGTATGGCCCCCTGGGGGAAGATCCCGCCCTGCGCTGGTTCCGTCAGCGCATCCTGCAACTGGCCCGGGAGCTGGACGCCCCATAATGATGCCTGGCGGCAGGACTCAAGGCTTCTTGGTATAGATGGGGCCTGGGAAAGAGGTGACGTTGTTGCCCAGTTCGGTGATGCGGGCGGCCCCCTGCTTGCGCACCTGATCGACCCGCAGCACGTGGTGCATGGGAATAAGGGTGCGGGTGACGTCGGCAAATTCGCTCTTCAGCTTCTCGTGGCTGGGGTCGACGATGAGCGCCGTGTGGTTGTCCCACACGAAGTGGGCGATCTCGATGAAGCCGAACAGCTGGCCCTGATTCACCTCTCTTACATAGACTTCGTAACGCTCGCTGTGACAAATGAACTGCACTCGATAAAGGGCGTTGGATTCACTCATGGGTATCTGTTGGTGATGGACGGTTTGCCCATTCTAGCCGTCCCCTCGGACAGCCCCTATAGACAGAGTTCACAGTTGCGTCATATCGGGTCTCAGCATCCCGACGTGCCGCAGAGCTCAGATCGCAGGCAGCATCACCGACCCAAACCCCTTGGCCTTCAATGCGTTGGCAAGCACTGTCAGATCAGCCGACCCGGCTTCTGGCCATGACAGCGCCTCCCCTCGCACCCCGTGGTGGCGAAAGCCGTTGAGGCGGATGGGCACGGGCCCCAGCGACAGCAAAAAGGTCGTCAACGCCTCCTCCAGCGCGCCGGTGGCATCGAGAAAATCGCTCCGCCCCGGCACCAGCAACAGCCGCACCTCCGCCAGCTTGCCCGCCTGCGCCAGCAGTTGCAGCGATGCCAGCACCCGCTCGCGGCCCCGCCCGGTCAGGGCCAGATGCACAGGCTCGCGCCACCCCTTGAGGTCTATCATGGCGCCGTCCAGCACCGGCAACAGCCGCTGCCAACCCGTTTCCCCCAGGGATCCGTTGCTGTCGAGCAGGCAGGTGAGACGGGCCAGATCCGGCGCAGCCTTGATGGCCGTGAACAGGGCGATCACGGACGGCAACTGGGTGGTCGCCTCCCCGCCGGAGACGGTGACGCCGGTGAGCAGCGGGCCATAGCGGCGCAGCAGGGCCAGCACCTCGGCCACCGACATCTGGCGCGTCTTGGGGCTGGCGTGGCGAGGGCAGACATCGAGGCAACGGTCGCAGTGGGTACAAAGCTCGGCTTGCCAGCTCACCCGCCCCTCCTGCATCGCCAGGGCTCTGCCCGGGCAACCGGGCACGCAGTCACCGCAGTGATCGCACAACCCCATGGTGTGGGGGTTGTGGCAGCCGGGGCAGCGGAAGTTGCAGCCCAGCAAAAACAGTACCAGCCGGTTGCCGGGGCCGTCCACGCAGGAGAAGGGCAGCCAGCGGCTCACCATCGCCCTGAGCTCGGCCCCCTTCTGCCTGCCGTTCTCAGTGCTCATTCAAGAGGGTCTCGATGGCCACCACCCGCGGTGCCCGCTGGCGGATCCCGGTCAGCTCGCTCGCCTCGGCGCCGAGGCAGGTGGTCTGCAGCCGCGAGCCTTCTGCCGCGAAGCGGGCCACATCGCGCTTGCGGATCATGTAGCCGGTCACCCGCACCAGATCGCTGTCCGCCACGTTGGCACTGAATTCGCGCATACCGAGGGCGAAGGCCCCCTTGCAGAGTTGCAGCAGCGCCTGCGGGTTCTGGCGTATGGTGGGATCCAGGGTCAGGATCTCGCTGATCCCCGAGTGGTAGTAGCCGTGGTGCGGCGCCAGGGCCAGCAGGTGACTGGCGGGATCCGGCTCCTCGCCATAGGGGATCCGTACCCCCGGAGTCACGCCCCTGTCCACGCTGAGTCCCCCCTGGGCGTGGAGCAGGGCGTGCCCACCCCAGGCATGGGCCTGCGGCGTCGTAGTGACATATTCCGAAAGCTGGGCCGAGATGCGATAGCCAAGCTGGTTGGCCTCATCGTCATGGCCATAGCGCCACGGCAAGCCTCCCTTCTCCATCAGCAGGTTCACCGCCTCCGCCATGCCGTAGATGCCGAACATGGGGACGAAGCGCGCCTCCTCGATCAGCCCCTCCTCCACCAGGAAGCTGTCGAAGAAACCCGACTCCCGGTGCAGGAAGGCGGCGCGCGCCTCGATGAGCCGCGAGGCCTGCTCGCAATAGTGAGGCAGTGTGCGCGCCATGAAATCCTCAACCCCTGCGCTCTGCCCGGCCACGCCCTTGAGGGAAAGGCGCACCAGGGTATTGGCACCGCCCCCCAGGGGCAGGGCATTGTAGCAACTGACGATGCCAAAGCCGCGTTCGTCGAAGGTGTCCCTGTGCAGCGGATAGTTGACGATGTGGGGCTTGCTGCAGGCCGAGATGTTCTCGACCCCTTGCAGCAACAGGTTGTCCGGGGTCTGCACCGGGTCGTGGAACAGACTGAGATTCGGCGCCACCTGCTGGAGTTCCCTGTCGATGCGCAGGATCAGCCGGCAGATCCGGTTGTCGTCGGGGCCGATGTTGACGTGCATGAAGGCATCCGGCAGCACCCGATCCAGATAGATCCAGAAGGCCTTCAGCTTGCGATGGAGCGTTTCATCATCCAGCTCACCGACGAAGGGCAGCAGCAGGTGATCGAGGCGCCCCAGCCAGACCGGCATGCCGGTGACGGAGGGCACGTGATGGTAGAGGATGCGCAGGGCATCGAGGGCCTCGTCGAAGTCCAGGGGTGGCGCCAGCTCCAGCCAGGCCGAGCCCTGTCGCAAAAACCGCTCGTAATCCGGCAGCACGTAGCGCGGTTTGTGGGGAGCGTGTCCCTCGAACATGTCGCACAGCACCCCTTGTGCCATGGCATCCTGCACGGCGGCAGGCAACTCGGGGTAAGGCAACGCGTTTTCGGCGGCGAGCGCCAGGGCCCGACCCTTCTGGGCCGGTGAGAGCAGAGGGTCGCGCACGATGCGCTGGCAGGTTTCGGTGAAGGACATGGTTCACTCCGTGGCGGGTGGAACCAAAATCCTCACACTTGGGAGGTCTTTTTTGAAGTGACATTCCCAACAGGGCGGATATCCCATCAAGACATCCGCCATGCCGGATCACGGCACATCCTTCACCAGGGCCAGAACAGGGCCACGCCCCCCAGCCAACGCAGCAGGAAGAAGCCCCCCATGCCGACGACCACCACCACCAGGGTAGGCAGGCGCAGCAGGGTCAGCACCGTCACCAGCAGGGTGGCGGCCAGGTAGTCCGGATCCCAGTCCAGCCCGTGGCCCGGCTCATAGCTGAAGACGATGGGCAGCCAGATGGCGGTCAGCACCGACTGGGCCGAGAAGCTGAGGAAAGCCCCCATCTCGGCCCCCGGCTGATAGCGGGTCAACCGCGAGAAGAAGGCAAAACGGTTGAAGAAAGTGATCAGGGCCAGCAGCCCTATCATCAGCCAGCCCATGATCACCTCCTCATCCGGTGCAGCACATAGCCCACCACCATGCCGGCCAGGGCCGAGACGATGATGTGGATCTCCGCCAGCAGCGGCTTGGTGACGAGCGCCGTCCCGCCGCTCACCAGGGTGGCCGCCACCATGGGCAGGTTCTTCATGGCGGGGAGCGTCATGGCGATAAAGGTGGCGGCGATGGCAAAATCCAGCCCCATCTTGTCCAGCCCGTCAATGTACTGGCCGGCGGCGATGCCGAGCAGGGTCGCCAGGTTCCAGAACAGATAGAAGACAAAGCCCGCGATGAGCGCATAGGCGGGATTGAAGGCGCCGCTGCGCTCCCTCTCTTTCAGCGCCACCGCGAACATCTCGTCGGTCAGGAAGAAGGCGAGACTGGCCCGCCAGCGCAGGGAGAGCGGCAGCACGTCGCGCCGGAAGGTGAAGCCATAGAGCAGATGCTGGGAGGTGATCACCATGGTGGAGCCCATGATGGGCAGCAGCGGCGTCCCCGCCCCGAACAAGGTGGTGGCCGAGAGCTGGGCCGCCCCCGCATAGACCAGCAGCGACATCAGCTGTGCCTGGAGCGGGCTCATACCCGCCTGAAGCGCCAGGGCGCCACACAGTATCCCCCAGGGGATGACGGAAATGGAGAGCGGGAGCATATCCAGGGTGGCACGCCACCAGAGCGCCCCCGTGCGCTCGGGCACAGGGGGGCGGGTTTCCGACATCATGGGATCATCCTTGTCACAGCCAATGCGAACCGGAAAAACTAGCACGGCGCAGGAGGCAGTGTCACGCCATGGTCTGCAACAAATGCAACGCCCGCATGAGAGCGGGCGTTGGCAGGCGGGATCAGGGCTCGATGATGATGGGAGTGCCTGGCTCGATGGCGTTCCAGATCTCGTCCATCTCGTGGTTCAGCACCGCGATGCAGCCATTGGTCCAGTTGGACGGCTGCACCCTGCGATCCCCCAGACTGTTGCGCTGGCCGTGGATCATGATCATGCCGCCCGGGTTCACACCCAGCTCGTTGGCGCGCTTGATGTCGTCCAGATTCGGGTAGTTGATGTGAATGGCCTTGTAGAAACCGGAGTTGCTCTTCTTGTAGTCCAGGGTATAGCGACCTTCCGGGGTACGCTGATCCCCCTCACGCTGCTTGTGTCCTTTGGGAGCCGGGCCCAGGGCAATCCAGTAGCGCTTCACTTCCTTGCCATCCTTCATCAGGGTCAGGCTGTAACTCGACTTCTTCACCACCACCATATCGGCGGACAGAGTGGCAAAACTCAACGCGGGCCACAGCCCCAGCAAACACAGCAATACGGCTCTCACTATCCATCCCTCTGCGAGCCTTCTGGGCTCTCTTGTTAGCAAATCATCTGAATGTCACCACTCTCTGGTGGCGAGCGAGCGCCATGATATGGGATCGCCGTGAATACTCAATATATCGGGAGAAACATATCTGTGGCCAGCAGGGGGAAATGGCCGTCAACCCGCCATGCAGAGGCCCTGCCAAGGGCTGGGCGTCGTCTCTTGCCTGCAACCGGGCACCTCAGCACAGGTCGTCAAGGCCAGGAAGATGGCACAGGGAGAAAAACCAGCGGGCAGCGCCGCCAGTGACACTTGAGCCTGTCCACCCGCCAATCCCCGGCTGGCACCATGGGGTCAGGCCATCTCAACGCACAAGAAAAGAGCCCCTGATGGGGCTCTTTTGACGGTGCAACACCGGGCTCAGGCCTGGGTCACTGGTTCGGCGGTCTCAAGGCGCCGGATCCAGGCCTCGAAGTCTGCCAGCATGCGCGCCTCGGACTCGCTGTTGTCGGCGATGAGCTCGGCCCCGTGTACCACCCGGATATGGGCGTCGAGGGGCGTTCCCTCCCCTGCAGGTGGGCGCTGCCGCGCGGCCACCATGCATGCTTGCGCCTGTTGCCACGCCTCGGCGGCACTCCGGTTGCACGCCTCTGCCAGCGGCACCGCACTGAAACCCTCGCCGGTGAGGCTCTGCAGTGTCTCGTCGTGGGTCATGCCGTTGCCCGGTCCCCAGTAGTGGGCGGCCAGATCCGGCCCGATGCGCGGGTTGTCGGTGAGGTAGCCGTCGCGTTTCAAGAAGTAGGCGCGGGTCTGCTCCACCGCCATCAGTGCCAGCAGATAGCCGTGATAGGCGCAGGCCGACTCCTGGTTCAGAAGGTGCGGGATAGCCAGCAGCGGGCGCGGGCTATCCACCCCCAGGATCTTGCGCTCCCACTTGCGGGCCAGGGCCAGCACGGCTGCCGGGGTGCGCTCGCTATCTGCCATGGCGTAGAGATCCCGCTCGAAGTAGGCCACCAGCGCGATCTGGCGCTCGTTGAAGGCGCGAAATGGCTGGCGCGCTTCAATCATGGCCTGGATAAGCGCATCGGGGATGGGTTCTCCCGCCGCGTTTCTGGCGTAGCGCTTGAGCCAGTCCGCGTCGTCCAGCAGGCTGTCGCAGAACATGGACTGGGTCTCGGCATAGGCCATGGAGGTGGGCGGAAACTCCTGGGAGAAGCAGGGGGCGTTGCCGGTGACGTTGGCAAAGTGCGCCGCGTGGCCTCCCTCGTGGAACAGGGTGTTGAGCCCGCTCCAGCCGCTGCCCACCTGGGCCGGATTGGCCAGGCTGGTGAAGTTGACCACCGCCGGCACCCACTCCCCATCCTGCCAGAAGCTCGGCACCGGGCCGTGACAGAAGCCGTTCTCGTATTTTCCCTCCCGGGTCAGCAGATCCAGGGTGAGGGTGGCACCGCGGTACTGGATGCCGAGCCGGCGGAAGCTCTCGACCCAATCCTTCAGCGCCCGGGAGAAGGGCACGTAAGGGTCGAGCTGGCGGGTCACGTCACCACTCACGCTGTAGCGCAGGTTGTGGGGCAGCAGGGCCGCTTCCCCCTTGGCCGCTTTCAGCTCCGCCAGACTCTGGTGCAAGCGGGCATCGGTGCGGGCGATGAAGTCGTCAAGAATGGCAAACAGCTGCTCCGGGCTCATCTGCTCGTTCTTGTGCACCTTGTAATCGAAGTAGTCGCGATAGCCCATGGCACGGGCGAAGCGGTTGCGCAGCGCGACGATGGCCAGATAGCCGTTGTCGACCACCCACTGCTCCAGGGTCTGGAACATGGCGAGCGCGCTCTGGCGCACCGCCTCGTCGCTGCTGGCGGCCAGCGCCGTGCTGGCGGCGGGCAGACTGCCGGGCACCTGGCGGCCCTGCTCGTCCAGCAAGGTGAGCTTCAACCCCTTGCGACGGGCGAAGAGATCCGCCTCGGCGGCCACCAGCTCGTCCATCAGGGCGGAGGCACCGGGATCTTCGATGACGTTGCACTCGAAGAAGGCGATCCAGCCCCCCAGGCCACGCCTGAGATCCGCCTCTTCGGCCTGGGCATGCATTTCCCGCAGCACCGGCAGGCGGGCAGGATCGGCACAAAATGCCTTGTAGGCCTGTTCGGCCGCGGTGAAGCCTGCCTGATCGTCGCTGGTGCCCATGTAGGTGGACCAGAACAGGTCCTCCTTGCGTCTGTGCACCTGCAGGTAATCGGCATTGAGCTGATTGAGATAATTCCTGGCAATGGAACTCATAACTTCCCTCTTGTTATGGGGCGACCACGGGGGCGCCCACTCCTTTTTGGTGAAATGCCAACCCATTCACACTTCTTGCAAATTGAGCAGACAAATTGTGCGCCGGGATGCGCGCCATCACGCTATCAAAAGCGAGGGTTTCTGTCTGCTGGCTATACTGGTTGTCAAACTGCTCAATTGGCTGTTTTCCACCGCAACCCATTGAAAGTTAATGATATGTTGAAAATAACAATAATCAGGTCCGGCCGGCAGTTCGGCCACAATCAGACCCGCATGGGAAAGTAAGGATAAGACTATGTTCAAGCTCGGTGATATTGCCGTGAGTCGCAAACTGATGCTGCTGCTCTCACTGGCCCTGGTCGGCTTCATCGCACTGCTGCTCATCTCGGCCAGTGCCCTGCACCGCAATCTGATGAGTGAACGGGAAGCCAGGCTGCAGGCGGTGCTGGATCTGGCCATGAGCCGGATCCAGGCCCTGGCCGCCACCCTCCCCCCGGAACAGGCCAAGGCACAGGCCAAGGCCATGCTCGACAGCATGCGCTTTGACGGGGACAACTACCTGTTCGTGTTGGATGAAGATCGTCGGGTGGTGGTGCATCCCGCCAAACCCGAGCTGGTCGGCCAGCAGATGGGCAACAACCCTGCCGAGTCCCACTGGCAGCACATGGTGGATCTCGGCAAGGGCGGCCACCAGGGCAGGCTGGAGTATCAGTGGGTCTCCCCGTCCGGCGAGGCGGCACAGAAGATGTCGCTGGTGACGGGCTACCAGCCCTGGGGCTGGATCCTGGGCTCCGGTGTGTTGTTGCAGGACATTGAGGCCACCATGTGGTCCCAATATGAGTGGATGGGTGGCGCCACCTTGCTGGTGATCCTGTTGATGGGGCTGCTGGGACTCGCCATCAGCCGCTCCATCGTCAATCCCCTGGCCGAGATCAACAAGGCCATGGCCCGGGTCGCGGCTGGCGATCTGGTGGTCAGCATCCCGGTGCTGGGCAGGGATGAGCTCGGCGCCGTCGCCAGCTCCACCAACCAGGGGCTGGATGCCATCCGCCGCGCCCTGCTGGAGGCGAGCCAGGGGGCCCGCAACGTGGCGGATGCCGCCCTGCGCATCGCCGCCTCCGCCGAACAGACCAACCAGGCGGTCAACAGTCAGCGGGATCAGCTCGCCCAGCTCGCCACCGCCATGAACGAGATGAGCGCCACCATCGCCGACGTGGCGGGTCACGCAGAGAATACGGCCCGCGACACCCAGGATGCCACCAGCGAGGCCGGGCTCGGCAACCAGGATGTCCATGCCAGCGTGCACGGCATCCAGGCGCTGGCTACCGAGGTGGATCAGGCCACCTCGCAGGTCAACCAGCTCAAGGAGGGTGTGATGCAGATAAGCGAGGTGACGGCGGTCATCAGCGCCATCTCGGAGCAGACCAACCTGCTGGCCCTCAACGCCGCCATCGAGGCGGCCCGGGCCGGCGAGCAGGGCCGTGGCTTTGCCGTGGTGGCCGACGAGGTGCGCCAGCTGGCCAGTCGCACCCGCCACTCCACCGAGGAGATCCAGAGTACCATCACCCAGTTGCAGCAACGGGCTGTCACCGCCGCCAACGCCATGGACGCCAGCCGCAAGCTGGCGGAGAGCAGCGTCAACCAGTCCGAGAAGGCGGGACAGGATCTCTCCCTCATCGTCAATCACATCCAGCACGTGAGTGACATGGCGACCCAGATCGCCACGGCGGCGGAGCAGCAGAGCATGGTGGCGGAAGACATGAACCGCAACGTCAGCGGCATCAACGACTCGGCGCTAGAGATGTCCCAGGCGGCCTCCCAGTTGGCCCAGGAGAGCGAACTGCTGGCCGGTCTCTCCCGAAGCCTCGACGAGCGACTGGCGGTGTTCAAGCTCGACAACGCCCAAGCCCAGGACAGGATGATGCGACCGACCCAGGTGTCCTCTTCCCGAGCAGGCATGCAACCCCGCCACTGAGTGGCCCCGTGAACCCCTGCCAGTCTGGCAGGGGCTCCTTTCCTGTCATGGCCACGGGAGCCTCTCCCGGGCCACCCTCTCGCACTGAACCAGCGCGCAGATCCCGATGGAGCCATCTGCCGCTGATGCGCTGCTCCGATGAGATGGCACTGTCAATTTTTACACTTAATTTTTTAACAAAATATAGTCATGATGAGTGGTCGCCACAGGCGGCACCATGATCCTTTCTGTAGTCATTTGGCAAACTGGTTGAAAGGCCAGGACGCAAAGCCTCCGGTCTAAAGACAAGCTGTCCAGGATAGCGGGGTTGCAGCACCGTGTTTCGGGGAACTCCCCTGCCAACGTGACTGCCCACATCACCGAACAGAGGAATGTATGGCAGCAAATATCCGACTCACCCATCTCGCGGCAGCGCTGGCGCTGCTGGCCAGTGGCGGCGTACTCGCTCACGGCTACATCAGCCAGCCCGAAGGGCGCAACTACCTGTGCAAGACAGGGGGCAACAGCCAGTGTGGCGCCATCCAGTGGGAACCCCAGAGCCTGGAAGCCCCCTCCGGCTTCCCCGATGGCGGCCCCGCCGACGGCCAGATAGCCTCGGCCGGTCACCCCCAATTCGGCGAGCTCAACACCCAGACCCTCGATCGCTGGACCAAGCGTGAGGTGCAGGCTGGTCCCTTCGCCATCAGCTGGACCTTCACTGCCAACCACGTGACCCGCAACTGGCGCTACTACCTCACCAAGCAGGACTGGAACCCGAACCAGCCCCTCACCCGGGATGCGTTCGATCTCAATCCCTTCTGCGTCATCGAGGGCAACATGGTGCAGCCCCCCAAACAGGTGACCCATCAGTGCACCCTGCCCGCGCGTACCGGTTATCAGGTCATTCTCGGGGTGTGGGAGGTAGGGGATACCGCCAACAGCTTCTACAACCTGATCGACGCCCGGTTCAAGGATGGCACCCAGCCACCGCTGACCTGGAGCCAGGGAGGGACCATCTATCCCTCCATCGACCTGGTGGCGGGTGACAAAGCGAGAACCCGGGTGTTCGATGCCAATGGCGAGCGCACCGATCTCCAGACCGAGCTGACCATCGCCAGCGCCGGGCAGGGCCAGAAGAACAACTGGGCCCACGCCCTGGCGAGCAAGATCAACGCCGAGCAGAGCCAGATCCGTGTGGGCCAGCAAGGCACGGACGGCCAGTTCAACCCCGTCTATGGCCAGAACCCGGTCTACCTCAAGGCTGGCAGCAACCTGCAACGGGTCGAGATCCAGCTTGAGCAACAGCAGCCCCCGGTGGAGAACGGGATCAGCGTGAGCGGTCTGGCGAGCGACTACCCCCTCGACAACGGCAAGCTCACCCTGACGTTCACCGTCACGGCCCAGGGGGATCTCGCCATCACCAACACCCTCTATGACCACGGCGGTGTCGCCAGAGGGCAGAGCAGTGCCGACATCAAGGACGGCAGCCAGAGTTTCTCCATGGCGCTGACCGGCTTGAGTGCAGGCCACCATCAGCTGGTGATCGAGGCCAAACCCAAGGCCGGTGGTGACGCGGTGCAGCAGACCCTGGACCTCATGTTCAAGGATCCGGCAAGCGGGGGCGATTACCAGTTCACCTTCCCGGACGGCCTCAAGTCCTACACCGCCGGAACCCGGGTGCTGCAGCCGAAAAACGGCAAGGTCTATCAGTGCAAACCCTTCCCCTACAGCGGCTGGTGCAGCCAGTGGGCGAGCACGGCCACCCAGTATGAACCGGGCGTAGGCCCCCACTGGCAGGAGGCCTGGACAGCGCAGTGATGGGACGTATCCGACCTGGCGGGAACCCGCTCGGCGTTTCCGGTGCCAGATCAGGTCAACATCAAACAAACGGGGAGCCCATGGCTCCCCGTTTTTCATCCATCCCTCGGTTCAGATCTGATAGTCGAGCAGGGGCTCGTTGCTCATGGCGCGGGCCTGGATCTCCGCCAGCGCCAGCTCGGGGTTGCAGAGCTGGATGAACTGCCAGGCAAAGTTGTGCTGGAACTGCCCCTGCTTGAGGCCGATCCAGGCGGTGTGCGGCGCAAACAACCGACTGCCGTCCAGTTGCACCAGCCCCTTGTCCCGCTGGGAATCGAACGCCATGTCCGCCAGTATGCCCACCCCCATCTCCAGCTCGACATAGGTCTTGATGACGTCGGTGTCCTGGGCGGTCAGCAGGATCTGCGGCACTATGCCCGCCTCGGCAAAGGCATCATCCACCCGTGCCCGACCGGTGAGGCCGGCCTGATAGGTGACGATGGGCCAGTGGGCCAGAGCGGCCAGGGTCAGCTCCCGCTCGGCGGTGAGGGGGTGCTGCTCCGGCACGACGATATTGTGGTGCCAGCGGTAGTAGGGAAAGGCCACCACCCCTTCGCTCTTGTCGAGCTGCTCGCTGCTGATGCCGATGTCCACCTCGCCGGTCTGCACCAGCCGCACTATCTCCTCCGGGCTCCCCTGACGCAGCTCCAGCTGTACCAGGGGAAATTGCTCCCGAAACGCCTTCACTACCCTCGGCAGGGCATAACGGGCCTGGGTATGAGTGGTCGCGATGAGCAGCCGGCCCGAGTCGCGATTGGCAAAGGTGCTCGCCAGTTTGCGGATGTTGTCGGCATCCCCCAGGATACGCTCGGCGATCACCAGCAACTCCTTGCCCGGCTCGGTCATACCGAGCAGACGCTTGCCATAGCGAATGAAAAGGGCGAGCCCCAGCTCCTCCTCCAACTCGCGAATGTGGCGGCTGACCCCGGACTGGGAAGTAAAGAGGGCATTGGCCACGTCGGTCAGGTTGTAATCCCGCCGTGCCGCCTCCCGAATGATTCGCAATTGCTGAAAGTTCACCTCATCGCCTCCTGCGCTGAGTGGCGGTGGCTCGTGCCACCGTCCTCTTGTTATGGATTGCCGGGATCATGGCCCGGCAGCAAGCCTGACAGAGGGCCGCACCTCGCGGCTTGCCCTCAGATCTGGTAGTCGGGATAGAGCTGTGCCTGCCTGGCCACCAGACGCACCCCCTGGCCGGGGGCAAAGGCCCGGGCGGCCTCCTTGCTCAGTTCGGCCTCGTAGTGGGCGCCTCCCGTCTCCCCATCGCCACGCAGTTCCACCCGGATGCGCGGCCCCATGGGCAGCAGGCGGGTAATGGTGGCGCGAATGCCACCGGGGGCATCCGAGGGCAGGATCTCCAGCTCGTGGGGGCGCACATAGGCAATGGCCGCACTCCCTTCTGCCAGATGGGAGGGGATGGGGCCACCCAGTTGCTGTTCACCGATGCCGAGCCCCTGCCCGGCCACCCTGCCACGAAACAGGTTCACGCTGCCAAGGAAGCTGTGCACGAAGGCACTGGCGGGCTGATCATACACTTCGGCAGGGGTGCCAATCTGCTCTACCTTGCCGGCGTTCATCAGCACCACCCGATCCGCCACCTCCAGGGCCTCTTCCTGATCGTGGGTCACAAACAGACTGGTGACATGCAGCTCGTCGTGAAGCTCACGCAGCCAGCGGCGCAGCTCCTTGCGCACCTGGGCATCGAGGGCGCCGAAAGGCTCGTCCAGCAGCAGCACCTTGGGCTGCACCGCCAGGGCCCGGGCCAGGGCGACCCGCTGGCGCTGACCACCGGAGAGCTGGGTCGGGTAGCGTGCCGCGACATGGCTGAGCTGCACCAGATCCAGCAGCTCCTTGACCCGGGTGCGGATGGCCGCCTCGTCCGGGCGTTCGCTGCGCGGCTTGACCCTCAGGCCAAAGGCCACGTTCTCGAACACCGTCATGTGGCGAAACAGGGCGTAGTGCTGGAACACGAAGCCAACGTTGCGCTCGCGCACATGGAGATCCGAGGCATCCTCGCCGCGGATGATGACGCTGCCACTGTCCGCCTGCTCCAGCCCGGCGATGATCCGCAGCAAGGTGGTCTTGCCGCAGCCGGAGGGGCCGAGCAGGGCGACCAGCTCACCGTCGTGAAAATCGAGGTTGATGTCGGCCAGCGCCGCGTACTGATTGAAATGCTTGTTGAGCCCTTGAACCTGAATGCTCATGAATGCCTCTCCTATAACCGTTAATTCGGGATCAATGGAACTGGGTCGGTTGGCCGCGCAGCCTGGCCAGCAGGGTCTCACCCAGCAGGGTGAAGATCCCGAACAGCGCCAGCAGGCTTGCCACCGCGAAGGCGGCACCGGTCTGGTACTCGTTGTAAAGGATCTCGATGTGCAGCGGCAGCGTGTTGGTCTGGCCGCGAATGTGGCCGGAAACCACGGAGACAGCGCCAAACTCCCCCACCGCCCGGGCGGTACAGAGCAGCAGGCCATACATCAGACTCCAGCGGATGCCGGGCAGGGTCACCCGCCAGAACATCTGCAACCCGCTCGCCCCCAGCATGATGGCGGCCTCCTCTTCCTCCGGGCCTCGCGCCTCCATCTGGGGCAGCAGCTCGCGTACCACGAAGGGCACAGTGATGAAGGTGGTCGCCAGGATGATCCCCGGGGTAGCGAAAATGATCTTGATGTCGTGCTCGCTGAGCCACTCGCCGAACCAGCCGCGACTGCCGAACAGCAGCACGAACATCAAGCCCGCGATGACCGGCGAGACCGAGAACGGCAGATCGATGAGGGTGATAAGCAGTTGCCGGCCAGGAAAGCGGAACCGGGCGATGGCCCAGGCGGCGGCCAGCCCGAACAGCAGGTTCAGGGGCACCGAGCAGAGCGTCACTAGGGCGGTCAGCCCCAGGGCGCTCAGGGCATCCGGCTCGCTGATGGCGTGCCAGAAGAAGGCCAGACCCGGGCTCAGCGCCTGGATGAAGACGGTGGCCAGCGGCAACAGCAGCAAGGCGGCAAACCAGCCCAGACCGACGGTGACCAGCAGCCATTTGACCCAGACCGGTTCATGGGTCACCGGGGGATGACGCGCCGGGGTGGCCGGAGCGGACTCCTGGGCCTGATCGAGATGTGCAGTAGAGGCGTTCATATACGGCTTCCTCCGATGCGAGCCCAGCTCCAGGCTTGCAACTTGTTGATGAGCAACAGCAGCACAAAGGAAATGAGCAGCATGACGGACGCAATGGCCGATGCACCGGCGTAGTCATACTCCTCCAGGTGACTCATGATCATCAGGGGGGCAATCTCGGACACCATGGGGAGGTTGCCGGCAATGAAGATGACAGAGCCGTACTCCCCCACGCCGCGAGCAAACGCCAGGGCAAAACCGGTGAGCAGCGCAGGTACCAGGGTCGGCCACAGTACCCGGATGAAGGTCTGCCAGCGGTTGGCACCCAGGCTCGCGGCCGCCTCCTCTTGCTCGCTCTCCGCTTCCCGCAGCACCGGCTGCAGGGTACGCACCACAAAGGGCAGCCCGATAAAGGTCAGGGCAATGACCACCCCTATGGGGTTGTAGGCAAGCTCGATGCCCAGCGGAGCGACCCATTGGCCAATCCAGCCGTTGGGGGCAAAGATGGCGCACAGGGCGATGCCGGAGACGGCAGTCGGCATGGCAAAGGGCAGGTCGATCAGCGCATCCACCAGTCTGCGGCCGGGAAAGGTATAGCGCACCAGTACCCAGGCCAGTATCAGACCGAACAGACTGTTGAGCAGGGCGGCAATGAAGGCGGCGCCAAAGCTCAGGCGAAAGGAGGCGAGCACCCGGGGGGAGCCGATCACCTGCCAGAACTCGGCGGCGCTCAGGTTGTTCACCGCAAACAGCACCAGTGCCGAGAGCGGCAGCAGCACCAGTATGCCCAGATAGAGCAGACTGAAGCCCAGCGTTGGCCCCAAGCCTGGCAGGACGGAATAAGAACTTAATCGCATAACACATCCGTTTGTTATAAATACTTTGGATGTGACGATTTTGCTCACGGCGGCCAGGGACAACAAACACCAATAATGCCTTTGCTAAGCACTTTTTTATCTAACAATGGTGGAACAAGGCTTTTAGAGCGATAAGCATAAAAAAGGTCTTTTATATAAATAAAAGACCTAAATGACGGAGCGGTAAAACCGGGAACATGCAAAGTCAGTCACGCTGGCCAAGTTGCCAGCCTGTCTGGAAATCGTGCCGAGACAATCCGAGGGTCCCTCATCGAAAACTGAGTGCAGCCTGCTTGCCCCACTCGGCAGGAGCAGGCTCCACCACCATTTCGGCACGGCGGTATAGGGTGCCGAGCAAAGCGAGGCCCTGGTGCCACTCCCCATGGCCGGACTGGGCATTGATATGGCCCACCTCCCCCGCATCGAACAAGGGCACCTGCCACTGCCGGCTCCAGAACTCTGCCCGCTCGAAACTCATCCAGGGGTCATTGCGGCTGGCGATCAACTGGGCAGAGACCTTGATGGCCCCCGCCAACACCTCATCCGGGATACCGAAACGGGCAGGATCGGCAGGGGCAACGATGAAGATGGAGGAGACCTTGTCCGGTTGCAGTCTGGCGGCAGCGATGGCCGTCAGAGCGCCGAAGGAGTGAGCGACCAGGTGGACCCGGCTGCGCCGGCTCCTGAGCTTGCTCGCCAGCTTGGCGCTCCAGACCGTGAGATCCGGCTTGTCCCAGGGCAGACCCATCATTCTTTGCCACTGGGGAAATTGCTGGTGCCAGCGGCTCTGCCAGTGATCCGGCCCACTGTTGTGCAGACCGGGAACCAGAAGGATCTTGTTCATCGTGGTACTCCTATCTGTTGTCACAGGGGCCTGCGTCTCTTAGCGGCCCGGCTGGTAAATCTGGTCAAACGATCCGCCCTGGGCGAAGTGCTTCTTCTGTGCCTTGTCCCAATCTCCTTCCAGATCCTTGACAGTAAAGAGCGTCAGGTTGGGGAACTGGGCCGCAGTCTCCTTCAGGATCGCCGGATTGCTCGGACGATAGTGGTATTTGGCGATAATGCGCTGCCCTTCGTCAGAGTAGAGATACTCGAGGTAAGCCTTGGAGACGGCCTCGGTACCATGCTTCTTGGCTACCTTGTCCACCACGGCTACCGGCGGCTCGGCCAGGATGGAGACCGAGGGCACCACCAGTTCGAATTTGTCGCTGGTGCCCGGCTGATTGAGCACCAGCAACGCTTCATTTTCCCAGGCCAGCAACACATCCCCGAGCCCGCGTTCGATGAAGCTGGTGGTGGCGCCACGAGCCCCGGAGTCCAGCACCCTCACATTCTTGAACAGATCGCTGACAAACTGTTTGGCGCCCTCTTCAGTGCCGCTTTTCTTCAGGGCATAGCCCCAGGCAGCCAGATAATTCCAGCGCGCACCGCCGGAGGTCTTGGGGTTGGGGGTGATGATGGCGACATCCTTGCGCACCAGGTCGCCCCAATCCTTGATCTGCTTGGGATTCCCCTTGCGCACCAGGAAGACGATGGTGGAGGTATAGGGAGAGGCATTGTTGGCCAAACGCCCTTCCCAGTCGCTGGCGGTGAGACCTGCCTTGACCACCGCATCGACGTCATAGGCCAGCGCCAGGGAGACCACGTCAGCCTCCAGTCCGTCCACCACGGCACGAGCCTGTTTGCCTGAGCCACCGTGTGACTGGCTCACCACCACATCGTCGCCGGTTTTGGCCTTCCACTCCTTGGCAAAGGCACTGTTGTACTCCTGGAACAGCTCCCGCGTCGGGTCATAGGAGACATTCAGCAGCCGCACCTCGGCGGCCTGGACCTGACCGAGAGCCAGCAGGGAGAGAACGGTGAGAGCGGTCATTCGCAGTTTCATGGTGATACTCCATATCGTTGGGTTGAGTACAGCATGCCCGCTTATGCATATTCCATGAAGAAAGAAAAAGCGCTTTGCTTATCTCTTATCCGCATATGAGCTCCCGATGGTCCTCTGGCACTCTCGGCCAGAGCGTATTCGCGTGCTTGCGATGCTCATCTCCAGACTCGACAAAGCCCGGTCGATTGGCCGGGTTGGGAAAAGATGGGGGAACGAAGGCAAACCAGAGCGAAGGGTAAGCCCTGGGTAAAGGGACAATGCCAGACACGCAAGCACCACAGGGGGGAAGAGGCGGGTTGTCAGTAACAGGCGGCAGACCCGTCGGTTGCCTCTTGTTCCCTGAGCTCTTATCCAGACGCCAGAAAGCAAAAAGGCCTTCCCGATAGGGAAGGCCTTTCAATTTAGTGGCGGAGCGGACGGGACTCGAACCCGCGACCCCCGGCGTGACAGGCCGGTATTCTAACCGACTGAACTACCGCTCCGCATTCGGTTAGCTTTCGCTAAATCTTTTGCTGCTTGTTTGTGAGGTGTCATCCTCGCAGCCAGCCATGTGATTCTTCACATCACCGTTTAATTGGGTGCCTGGCAGTGTCCTACTCTCGCATGGCGAATGCCACACTACCATCGGCGCTACAGCGTTTCACTTCTG
>NZ_JAPCJD010000039.1:0-37479 GCF_027707845.1 Aeromonas sp. QDB14
CGGGGTGACGTGAGCGCGTTAAGGATCAGGGTGTTCACGTTGGCCGGAATGGCTGTTCAACTTCGCCGGAATACGCAGAGCCGGGGTGTTCAGCAAATTCGACGTCAACAGCAATTGACGCAGTCAAGGCAGAGAAGACGTAATCCTTGGGATTCTCCAAGAGGTATCGCACCATTTCCGGGATCCGGGATTTGTTCAATGTGCGTTGAGCCCGCAATTCAGGGGGGACTTCGCTCTCATCGAAGTTGAAAATTTTGGGGATGATGCGCATCGGGCAGGTCGCGATATAGAAGGGGCGACCGGCTTGTATCCCACGCACTGCGGGGAATGAGTAGCAGTAGTCAGCGTCAAAGTGGTTCATGATGATGCTCCTGGCTAGTCCTGCTTCAAGTCTAGATTTACGTCAAAATTAACGTAATCACATGTTGCTATAAGACTGTGGATTAGGTTTTAGCGAGGAATAAGTGGTTTTTACGTTATTTTGGGGCGCTGATTTTACTCTTTTACGCTACAAATACGAAAGCCTGAAATTCGCCTTTTTTGCTCTTTGAGAGCTGATTCATATTGTTGGCGACTCAAGTGATGCTCTGTTTCCAGGTCCATCCCAAGCAGTTTGCTCAATCTTTGCTCCAATGCTCGTTGTGCCTTGAAGCTCGGATCATCCGGTGCCATCAGATAGCTTTTGTTGAGCAGCGGTGGCCGGGTCTGCTCATTGATGTAGTCAAAGAAGTCGACCTCCTGATCGGCCATCTTGATCTTGACCCGCTCCACCAGATGGGGGATGGGTTTGCTGAAGTCGTCATACCCCATCAGGCTCACCTTGCCGGAGCGGATGTGCAGCTTGATCACGTCGATATCGGTCAAGTCACCGTAGAGCTGGCAAGCCGCGCCGAGGTAGACACGCAGCAGCGGCGGTAATTGCGCAATAAAGCATTTGTGTAGCAGCAGTGAATGGCTGGGATAGAGCAGGCTGTTGGGTAGCTGTTGATGGGCCAGCTCGCAGGCTTGGTTGATGAGGGCGATATCCGCAATCTGGTAGAGCAGTGCTTTGGCGGCCTGCTGTGCCTGCGGGTTGCCACCGAAAAAGGCTTTGATATCCCGCTGCAGCTCGCTGGGGTAGTGGGTATAGGTTTGGCGTTTGCCAAACAGGTTGAGTGCCAGGTAGACCAGCAAATCTTGCTGCCGCTCCAGCTCGGCCTGCTTTAACTGGGCAAGGTCAAAATGCTGGCCAAGCAGGGTCATGGCTTTGCGATGGCTGCCTGCTATCTCTCTTAACTCGTCGCATTGTTCAAATTCGTCATTGGCCGGAATTCGGCCAAGGGTCAGCGCCCGTTGCCAGAAGGCTTCAAACAGCGGTTGATGGCGAGCGATCAGCAGTGCTGCAGTAGCCTGATGGTTGGGGGTGGGCGAGGTCAGCTGCTGCCAGCTGTGGCTTCGGCGTTGGCGCTGCGCCAAAAAGCGCTGCTCTTCGAGCTTGTCTTTGAACACATAGAAGATGCCTGGCCCCACGGCGATGGCATTTTCATCCAATGTTCTGTCTATGTAGTGCTTGAGCTCGCTTTGGTTGTAGTAGCGCTGAAAGGTGTTGCGCGAGGTGATAACGCCATCTTTATAAGGGGTGAACTGGGCAATAAAGCTGTCGTTGGCCAGCATGGCCGAGACGACCAGCAGGGTTTGGGTCAGCTCCCAGGCGCCGAGCAGTGCCTCCATTCGCTCATCTTGATCTTCAATCACGTTGATCACAAAACCGAGATTGACCAGATGGGAGACCACCTTCTCCCCATCCGGGCGAAAGTTCGGGTCCCAGCCCAGCGCGTCAATACCGTGTGCTTCCAGCTCCCGCAGGTCATCCCCCCGGCCGCAACCGTAATCAAACAGCGCATAGTCTCCGTTGAGATAACCATGGCGTACCAGCATCTTCATGGGGGCTGAGAGTTCATGGCGAACCAACGCGGTTTTATGGCGATCAATTTGTGGGCCCCCCTCTTCGGGCGGCAGGGCGGAGGTGCGAAACAGGCGTCCATCAACCAGTTGGTATCCATGTCTTGCGATAAGCCGCTCCCACGATGCTTTGAAGCCAATCATGCGGGGATGATCGTAAAGCCCTGCCAACTCCCCCTCTTGGGTGATCTGGCGACAGCTCTCTGCCTGTGAGTGATCGGGGGTCAGCATGAACTCTTTGCGATGCAGAATGGGGGGATTATCCTGGTTGTCGTAGCGGGTAATGGTATGGCTTAGTTTGGCCAGATCAACGGTCACGCTCTGCTTGAGGCTGGGGTAGGCCTCTTCGAAGAAGGTGGGGTAGCTGAGCAGTGACAGCCGAAAGTCCTGCTTTGCCAACTTGACCAGATCCCATTCACACTCCGGGAGTTTGAGCGCTTGTGCTACCGCACAGACAAAACGGTAGAGCTGTGGGCTGGTCGTGGCCAGGGTCTCTTTGTGCAGATAGACCGCGTCGGGCAGCACTTTTTTGTATGGCAGGGCCGCGACCAGTTGCGTGAAGCGCTCGGGGGTCAGCATCAGCACATTCCTTTGAGTTGGGTGAGTGTCAGCCGCTTGGGCATTCGTCTTCCATGGTGAGTGGTGAGTTCGACCAAGGCGCGGTTTTGTTCGGGCCCATAGCTGATATGCAGTGGCCGGTCTGGGCCATAGAGATAGAGACGATCAAACGGGGTGTGCTGCGCCAACCAAAGGGCTACCTGATAGCTGTTTTTCCCTGGGTATATCAGATCAACTGCGGCCCCTTGCCGAGGACAGATAACTCTTCCTCGCTGATTGAGTTCACAGGCCGCATGTTGATCGAGCCCTGGAGCGATGCCTGGCGATTGATTGGTCAGAATGGCCCTGCGCAGCTCAGTGCCGCAAAAACCATAGGTGAGCCGGGGTTGCCCGTATTGTCGCACCACCGGATCCAAGATCTCTATGGCCAGTTCGCGATAGGTCTGCCAGCTCTCAACTTGTAGGGGGAGATTGGGGCATTGAACTCGCAGCCAAGTATCACTGCAGTGAAACAGCATCTCGAAGGTGAAGTAATCGCTGCAGGCGTCGTTGAGCTGCACTGAATAACCCTTAAGAAATAAAAGTTCAGACTCTACCTTCTGCATGAGAGCCATCAAGAGGGCGGGACCGGAACTTATATTTCACTCCCCCGCAGGACTGTCCTCCTCCTCGACATACCTCAACAACTCTCCAGGCTGGCATCCAAAATATTTACATAACGCATTGATTGTATCGGTATTGGTGACATTACCAGGCACGTTGGCGATCCGGGTCAGGGTTGCCCGACTGATCCCTGTTTTTTCGCTCACTTCAGAGAGAGTTATGCGGCGCTTTTCTTGGAACGATTTTTCGTCAAGTAGCTTGATGAGCAGGATCCTAATCATGACTTATCCATAGCGAGTATTTTTCACATAGCCTACCAAATGAATCATGCATGATGCAAAAAAAGCATTGACAACTACATTGCGTGATTTATATTCATCTTGCGCGAGCGAAATGACTCATTTGTGATTCACTTGGAGGCGAGATATGAGTACCTATCTGACAACCGAAGAGCTCTCATCACGGATCAAATACGACGTGCGAACAATCCGCCAGAGTCTGAAAGACGCTGTGCTGTTCGAGGGCGTGCATTACATCCGTCCGTTTGGTGGGCGAAAAATTCTCTACATCTGGGAGCGGGTAGAGGAGTCCATGCTGCAAGGAGCAGCAGCCCACGATCTCATTGCTAGCTTGAAGTGAGGTGGTGCGATGGGCTCGATAAATAGCCGTAATGGCAAGCTTTATCTGGACTTTCGTTACAGGGGGGTCCGCTGTCGGGAGCAAACCACGTTGGCTGATACCCAGGCTAACCGGCAGAAGCTCAATAAGGTGCTCTGCTTAATAGAGCAACAGATCCGTATCGGTACCTTTGACTATGGGCATCACTTTCCCAACAGTCCCAAGGTTGAGAAGTATGTGGCCATGGAGAGACTGAGTCGGCAGAAGGCCTCTGGTGCGCGGATGATTTTCTCCGCCTTCGCCGAGCTATGGCTCGATGAAAAACGGGTCGAGTGGCGGGAGAGCCAAATTGAAACGGTGGATGGCATTTTACGCTGTCACCTGATTCCGGCCATGGGTGAGCAGCTGTTAGCTGCCATCACCAAGCAACAGATCTTGGCGTTTCGGTTGCGCTTGTGTGAGCCGGGTGGGCAGAACGAACGGGCGCTGTCGGCTTCCCGTATCAACCACATCATGACCTACCTGCGCCTCATCTTGAACGAGGCGGCCGAGCGGTTCGAGTTTGATAGCCCGTGGCGCAATATCAAGGCCCTGCCGATGCCTAGGGCGCAAGTCCTGCCGTTTACCCTAGAGGAGGTGCAACTCATTCTGACCAAGGTACGGGCGGACTATCGTCCCTATTTCACGGTGCGTTTCTTCACTGGCATGCGCACGGGTGAGATCGATGGGCTTTGTTGGGACAATGTGGATTTTGGCGCCCGCCTTATTCATATTCACCAGTCCTTGGTCAGGGGTAAAGTCGGGCCCACCAAGACCAGTGGATCTCACCGCACCATCGCAATGAGCCAGCGAGTCTATGAGGCCTTGCGTGAACAGTGGGGGTTCTCGGGCGAGAAAAGTACCTTCGTGTTTTGTGCTCGCAACGGTGAGCCACTCAACCACCGCAATGTGGCTCAGCGTGTCTGGTACCCATTGTTGGCCAATCTGAAGCTTGAAAAGCGCAACCCTTATCAGACTCGCCATACGGCTGCCACTCTGTGGCTGGCCGCCGGCGAAAATCCGGAGTGGATTGCCCGCCAGCTGGGTCATTCCACGACCAGCATGCTGTTTCGGGTCTATTCGCGCTATGTGCCCAATCTAGTCGGTCGGGATGGTGCCGCTTTCGAACAACTGCTGGACGGTGAACTTGATCTGGAGGATGAGGTATGAAATTCACATCCCCGTTTAACTTGACGCTGGTGTGGGCCGAGCTGATTCACGGCTTGCCTAGTGCTGGCGTGTGGCGTTTGACTTTCCTGAAAGGGGGTCGCCATGTCGATGTCAGCGGTGAGCTGCTGGCCGATGTGGTGCCGGCTGGGCAGTGGTTGCTGCTGGAGATGAATCGCGAGGAAGTGCCTCGATTGATGACCTTCATGCCGTTGCCTGTTGAGGTGCGTCGTGACGACATTGAGCAGCAATTTTCATGGCTGGCAGACAAACAACATGCCATCTTGTCGGATATCTGGGGGATGCTCGCTTATTTACCGGATGCGGCCCTGCGGCGATTCTACCTCGCCGTGCTGCTTGATGATCGCATCATGTGGCCCTTCTTCACCGGCAAGGCGAGCAACCAGTACCATCATCACCATACCGGTGGACTGCTTGAGCACAGTCATGAGGTGGCAATCACCGCCTCGGCGCTCTGCATGCAGCATCAAGTCGGCCCGATTAGCACCAGCGTGGCCTTTATCGGCGGTCTTCTGCATGACATCGGCAAGATCCACCTGTTCTACAACAACACAAGCGGGAACGGGGTCGTGGGGCAACATGAGTCGTTCAATTTCATGGTGCTGGCCGAGCCGCTGGCCCGCCTCAGTCAGGAGGCGCCCAAGCTGTTTGAGGCCATCAGTTCTTGCCTTTCCATCAAAATTGGTCGGCAGTCGGAGGCCTATCTGCCAGCCCAGATGGTTCATATCTGTGATCGATTGTCTATGGATGTACACAACTGGCGACGGGCTTTCACCGAGGTCCCGGCCTATTACTGGTTTGTCAAATCGCCTTATGGCGATCAGGTCTACAAACGGTTGGACTGAGATCTCGAAGCTCTGACTGCCGTTGACAGCAGGATGTGCCGAGAGGGCCACAGCGCCCGACTGTTTGCGGCGCCTTGGGCAACTTGCAGGGACTACATATCGGCAGGATACTTTCAGCATCCCTTGGGGTTCAGGGACTATCCTGTTTGATTTATGCAACAAGGAGCATGTATGAGCTCGAGCATCGTCACTCTCAGTATCTTCTTTCTAGCCATGGAGCTGATCGCCTTTGCTGCTGGATATCTCTACCTTGAGGGCAGAAAGCTGAAAAAACAGACAACCCAGACACCCAATAATTTCGATGAAAAGAGTGGGGCAGGATCCTGAAACCAATTGGGTTAGGGAATTTGAGCTCAGCCCGTGAGAGGGGCGGGCCCAATGGGCGGGGATGACCCCCACTTTTCAGAGCCGCGCCAAAATGAGCTTGCCTGGCTAATCCCATCGGGGTTCATCCTGAGCAACAGACCATTCGGCGGCGCGTTGACGGCCTTCTTCATATAGTTGCTCTACGACATCCCTGTAAACATCCTCATCAGCCCTCTGTAGAGCCTCATGGAATAATGACCCACATAGCGCCATTTCATAGTGCGTCATGTCACGGCTCATCCTGTCAATCTCCATCAGTACCTCGTACGTCATTGGATTGGTGTCGGCCAGTTTTGCGATGCGTTGCAGATTTTGTGAATCGCCAATTTGCCAGCGGCGGATGCTGGTCGCCTTGAATAGGATTATGGCAAAGCGATGAAACAGATAGCGCAACATCGGTGATGAATGGCCCGCCTGGCATAATTCCTCCTTGGGGTGGTTTAGGTATAAGTAGGCATAGCCTTGGGGAAACTGCTGCACTTTGCGCAGCGTGCTGCGCTCGACGGCCAGCGCTGGATGAAGGTGCCAGCGTTTGGCAGGTTTATCTTGGGGCACGTGGAGATCAAGTCGCCACTGAGACCAGGGATATAACTTGCTGACAAAGGTCATAAAGCGGCGGAAGATTTTTGGAGAGGTGAATTTGATCCCGGCATGGGAGCTGTTTAAGTTGGTCAGGCAATAGCGGATGGCCCACCTGAACTCGGCCATCTGTTTGGGTCTCTTTCTCATGGCTTGGCAGACTTTCAAGACGTCAGCCAGTGCATGTTTCTCTGCGGTTGTGCCGAGTTCAGCCGGGAGCAGTTGTCGCTGCCGGTTGCGGGGAATCAACCGTGAGCGGGCTTTTTGTGTCACCAGATTGCCTAGCTCGATTGCGCTCGCATGCCAAGTCGCCAGCAACTCTTCGCTCAAGCCAAATTGGCTGGCTATCTCCCGTCGATCCTTTCCTTTTTCAAGATGCTTGAGGACGGCTTCACTCTGCACGTAATGACTGGCTCGGTTTGCATCGGCGAGGGTTTTCGCCTTGATGCCTTGCCGCACTTGGCGCGGTGGTGTTGCCTGATAGGCTCCCAGCCTTTTCAGTAGGTGGGGCATCAGCTTAGCCGGGGTCAGGGGCGTTGGTTTTTCCTGTTCGCAGTCTAGTGTGCGTTGCTTGTGGGTCGATATACCAAACAGATATTGGCTCTCTTGCCTGGAGAGCGGGGTTTGGTTGCATGCTAGGTGGCAGCCAAGTAACAGGTCGGTGAAGTGCAGGTAGTGATTCAGTGTGATCTCGGGACTGCTGTGCCCAGCCATCACTGCGAGCGCCATATAGCGATCCCGCAGGCGATGCTGGCCTGCGATCAGGCGGACAATCTCCTCGCGTTGTGTGTCGGGGTAGGGCAACAAGGCTCGCTGGACAATGTCTGGCAAGGACACCAGATCGTGGTGCAGCAGCAACTGCATCCGAGAAAAACAGCTGTGACGCAGGTGGTAGAGTCGATAATGAAGGCCGCCACTGAGTTGGTAGAGTACAGACCTGACCATCAGGGATATCTGTTGCAGGTTGACCCGCTCGTGGGGATTGCCCGCAGCGTGGAACAGCAACTCCTTGTTGCTATCCGCCTGCATCCGTCGCTCGCCAATATAGCGTTTGAGGAGATCGCGCTCATTGCCGGTGAGCATGGGGTAAAGTGGTACTTTGCGCAGTGCCGCATCGGTCTTGTTATGACCGTGGCGGTTGTTGCGGACAAAAAGCCACCCGATGGGGGAGGGCTCAACATCCATTAGCCGCAACTTGGCGAGTTCTCCGGGGCGCAAACCGGTGCGATAGGCCATGATAAGAAAGGATTTAAGCATCATCCGCAGAGTAACGTCGGTATCGATGAAGCAATCGACCTGTGCCAGCAAACCGGCAAAGAGGGGCTCATCGACTATGGCTGCGCTGACATGGGGGATTTTCTTCTCGCCGGTTGCAAGTGATTCTGGTAGCGCTGCCATATCAAACGCCTCGACGGCGAAGACATGCATGTCCTGAAGGCGGCCTGCCATGAAGTCACGCTGATATTGGCTGCGTGGGCGGTTAAGAATGCTGTGATAGAGTTCGGTAAAATCGATGCCATCGTAGCTTGCAAGCGGTAGTTGTGCGGTCATCGATAACCACTCCTTGCCGATGCTTTCGAGGTAGCGCTGAGCAGTCGACGGGGCCAAACGGCGTGTCAGAAGCAATGACAGCAACCAGCTGACTAGCACTTGTTCGCTGAGCGTAAGGGCACTCGTGTTCCCAAGAGCATCGAGTTCCGTGATGATGGTTTTCGGGCCCTTGGGCGCGGCTGGGTCTTGTCGAAAAATCGCTCTTAATTCATCTAGCAGATAGGGTTTTTGCGATGGCTGGCTGGTGCTTGCCATTGGCCATTTCGCCACGCTTTCTAGAGAGTTAAATTTCTGATAGGTGTCCTGGTTGGCTGGGTACAGGCGAGGTTGGAGCAGCCGGTGCCAGTATGCGAGAGGAAGGGATGCACTTGGGGCTCGTCCTGCTGCATATTCCAGCAGTACCTGCGGGAGTTCAGTACCAAGCTGATGTTCGGTTAAGCCGATGGCTCCTCTGCAGAGCGCTTGCTGGCTGATCTCTGCTCCCAATTCCTTTTGCAACAATCCAAGGCACTCTGCCTGTTTGGTTGGAGGGCACCAAGTTGCGGGACGATGTTTGAGAAACTGCCGCAATATACCGAGGCTGATTGGGTCAGGCATGTAATTCACTTGGGTGATGGCCCGTATACCTGTCTGGTGTATCTCGTTGTGTTCTGCATTACCATCGTGTTCGTCATGACGGTAATAGCTGTTACTGGGAAGCTCGCCAGGCTCGAGGGTTAGGGTGATCCAAGTTAGTTCATGATTACCGGACAGCGGCTGGATTTCGAGCAATGCACGCCCCATGGCGAGCCACAAATAGGGGCGATTGAGCCCGCCATAGAGGATTCCGCATACGAGCAAACGGGCGAATAACCGGTCGGGGTCTTGGGTCGGTTCACTCAATGTGGTGCGCCAAGTATGAGCTGCGTTGGCCATAGTGATAGTCGCTTGGTGCCAATGCTCGGAGCGAAATGGGTGAGGGCGTCGCACAGTCAAGTAAGGAGGGGGGATCGCAATGCACCAGATTCCCTGCCGGTTCCCCATCTCCAGTTTCTGGCAGATAACCGAGTAGGCAAAGCGGTAGGCGTGCAGGGTCTTTAGATCTTGCCGCAGTTGGGCATCAATGTCTGGCCACAACCGTTCAAATCGGTCAGTACAGGGAGATTCTTCCAACATCTCTGGCAGATGATGACGAAAGATCTTGATGGCCTGGGTGATCACCACTTCGGCCTCATCTTTACGGTCCTGTCGACGCTTATCTCGGCCAAGTTGTACCATCAGCTCACGGCGCCGCGGTGATAGGATCAGAGGATTTGCCATCCTGCCCTTGCCTCAATCTGGTGAAAATTCAAATGTGCTTCAATGAGGTCGGCAACGTGTTGCAGAGTCTGGATGGACAGGCAGCTGTGGCGACCGAATATCGACTCGCCGATCTCCTCGTGCCCCATCCAGCCATCGATCACTGACGGTGCCAGTTCGCTGCGCAGCAGGACGCTGCGTAGATGGTGGCGAGCCCAGTTGTGCTGGATCGGCAGGCGGTTACCCAGTTGCTGATTGAGGTTGCTGGGTGTGGGATCCTGAGGTAGCAGATGACCCTGACTGTCATGAAGGATGAAAAACAGCAGATTTTTGCTGCCATCAAGTGCGGCATCGCAGCGCTGTGCCAGCCCGCGATGCAGAAGTCGGTAGCGTTGACCCAGGGCATGTAAATGGGCTTGGTAAAGTGCGACCTGGCGAGCGGCGGTGACAGGGATCACCAAGGTCCGAGCCGCCAGTCCATTACGGATCTCTTTATCGCTTATCCACCATGTACGCGTGATGGGGTTGTAGTCAGCGAACGATCCCAGTGGAGCAGTCACATCCCGGTGACCAGTTACAAACGTCAGCAGTGCCCACACGTAGCAAAGGTAGTGATTGTGAAAGCTTGCCACCTCC
Organism: Aeromonas sp. QDB14; assembly: GCF_027707845.1. Taxonomy (NCBI): domain Bacteria; kingdom Pseudomonadati; phylum Pseudomonadota; class Gammaproteobacteria; order Aeromonadales; family Aeromonadaceae; genus Aeromonas; species Aeromonas sp. QDB14. The sequence continues at coordinate 10,203 of NZ_JAPCJD010000039.1, forward strand.
TCAAGGGCTGCATCACGCTTGGGGGCCGGTGGCGGTATTAACAGCCGGTTAAACAGGTTATGCAGCACCTTGCCCGGCAGGAGCAGACTACTGCCAACCGTGGCAGGGATGCTACGGGCTGGCGGCAGACCCGCATCCAGTCCCGCCAAGTTAAACAAAAACTGTAGATAGGCTCGATGGTGCTTGGTCACCTGGTCGGTGGGGGTATTGCTGTACGCCAGTGCCGGGCGCTTCTTGTAGTCCTGACCACGGACGAGCGCCACCTGCATCAGATCGAAGCCTTGGTTGATATACCAGTGCTCCAGATAACGAGTGACTCGCCCCAGGGTTAGCCGGGTTTGGTGGCGTTCGTTGATAAGCGTAAGGTGCTTTTTTAACAACTTTTCGCTCGGGGACGGTGCATTGACAGCCAAATGTTGTAACACCATTGGGAGCGGCAGAACGACACGTGAGTGGGTGGGGGGCAGCAGAGCATGTAGCCGCTCATCCAGTGTACTTGCTGGTACCTTGTGTTCAATGACGAGGCAGAGCTGACCTTTTATGACCTGTAAACTCCGGCCTGTTGCCAGGCCACCAGGTATACCGCCGCATACGAGAGCTAGCAATAGCCAGTGTCCAGTCGGGTCCCCATTGTTGACGGCATCCCTCACCAGATGCTCGATATCCCAATCACTGGCCTGCTCGAAGCTACACGGAAGCGACAGCTGACGCACTGCCAGCTGTTCGGTGACTCGCTTGTTCAATTCGGCGCGTAAAAATGGCGAGCGGTGCGGAGAGCTGGGGTCGTGGATGCGCACGGTCTTGGTATCAAGAGCGAAAGGCAGCTCATCGATCGGCTCTCCATTAGGCCCTGGTCGCATAACTAGCTCTTCGATCACGATGTCAGTGTCATCAGTTTTTTCTAGCTGAATCAATTGGACATAGTGCTCGGCGACGGGCAGTTTCTTTGACCTGCGATAGCGAGTGATGCCTTTTGCCAGGCGATAGGCATCGTAGATGACCACACACAGAAAACCTAGCCCTCGCTCGATGAGCGGCGATAGCGCGTGTTGACGGTTGGCACGTAGCGTCGTGATGAGTGTCGCCAGATCTGGGTGAGCCGCCATATCCGGCAGTTCTTGCAGCACCGGTGTGTGCCGTGCTTCGGTAGCGATAAGACGGATCTCCCGCAGCGCGTTTTCGATGGCGGAGTCATGATCACCGATGAGGTGTAACTGTAGACAACTCACGATGACCAGTTGCTGGTAACGTCGATAGTGAGCGCGATCGTCATCTGACCAAGCCGAGGGGGAAGTGATATTGATCGCAGCGGCGAATCCGCACTCGGTCAGTAATTGCTGTCGCCTGAGGTAGTGACAAGCCTCAAATGGAGTTTTTATGTTAAGAGCACTGGGGTTCACCCGATAGCGTGGATGGCTAGCCCAGCGTTCCAAATCTCCGTAACGGTGCCAGTAATCATCTGGCATGTTTCCCATCAGCCACTTGAGCATCGCGAAGGTGGTCAAGCGCAATGGGGGCGGTAGAAGCTTTGGGCATACCACGTGGGACAGGTGACACAGTCGTCTGTGGTAACGCTCCTGATCTAGAGGGGGCCTCTCATCCATGGTCCGGACTCCAGTCGGTGTCGAGTAGCGCAATCGGATCAGCGAAGGGGTTGGCGACCGGAGTGTTGCTGACCGCTCGTCGGCGTTGCTGGACCAGCGTGCCTCGGCTACACCCCGTCCATAGGCAAAGGTCCGCATCGCTCACCTGTGACTTGTCGAAAAAATACTGTGCCATATGCCGGGGCAGTTGGGCCTGAAAACTCTCTCGCAAAGCGGCGAGCTCTCTGCTGTCGATGCTCATAACGAGCAGGCTGAAGGCGCTGGCCCACGCCTGTTGTTCAATGTCGGCATCGTTGGAGACGTGGGATGGGGTGTTATGAATGAGCAGCGTGCCCTCCGGCGGATAGGGAGCCTCCCAGTATAGCGCCGGCCACAGCGGTGAAAACAGCAGAAATTCCGTTGGGCGCATCTTTTTGTTTTTACCCTGCTGGTACAACATGACGCCCTGTAATGGTTGCCGAAGCAATTGGCTGGTCAGCCCGCCGGGCAGGTTTTTCCAAGAGACGAGACGGGGGTAGGCGAGGATCCACTGATACGCTGCGTGGGCGAGCGGATGGACAGAGAAACGGAGGTCTGGGTGGGCGCGAGACAGCGTGAAGGGGTCACTCATCAGACACCTCAAAATGGTAATTGGTCTATTTTGAGACTAGCGCCCTGCAAATTCGCGATCAAATATTGATCACTGAAATATCGATATTTTGTGACCGTGACCACGTATGTGGCGTAAATTGTTCTTAATGATAAAACCGAATGTCAAAGGTAATTGTCATTAAAAAACAATTTATTACATTTAATGCCACATAAGTGAAATAGAGATAATCTGGCTGGAACGGCCTGTCACGCCGGGGGTCGCGGGTTCGAGTCCCGTCCGCTCCGCCACTAACAAGAAGCCCAGTCGAAAGACTGGGCTTTTTTTCGTTTCCGGCACCACACTCATTTCCCGCTCGCATCAACACTGTCATCATCCGATCATCGCCCCTGAGAATGGTTGCCGCTATAATGGCCGCCCTCAAGCAAGGTGGTGGTATGAAAGCAGAGTATCTACAGCGATTCGGGGGCATTGCCCGTCTTTATGGTCAGAGTGCGCTGCACTCCTTCAGCCTGGCAAGAGTCTGTGTGGTGGGGATCGGTGGCGTTGGTTCCTGGGCCGCAGAGGCGCTGGCCCGTGCCGGCATCAACCAGATCACCCTGATCGACATGGATGACATCTGCATCACCAACACCAATCGCCAGATCCACGCCATGCAAGGGACGGTCGGTCGTCTCAAGACCGAAGTGATGGCCGAGCGCATTCGTGCCATCAACCCGGATTGCGAGGTGATCGAGGTGGATGACTTCGTCACCGCTGACAACCTGGCCGAGCATATCAAGCGGGAGTTTGACTATGTTGTGGATGCCATCGACTCGGTCAAGGCGAAGGTGGCGCTGATTGCCTTCTGCAAGCGCAACAAGATCCCGGTGATCGTGGCGGGTGGTGCCGGCGGGCAGATGGACCCGACCCGGATCACCGTGGTCGATCTGGCCAAGACCATTCAGGATCCTCTGGCCGCCAAGGTGCGCTCCGACCTGCGTCGGCTGCACAACTTCAGCAAGAATCCGGCGCGCAAGTTCGGGGTGGAGTGTGTCTTCTCAACCGAGCAGCTGAGTTATCCGGATGGCCATGGTGGCACCTGTCAGGCCAAGGCGGCCAGCGACGGCAATATGAAGATGGATTGCGCCTCCGGCTTCGGCGCCGTGACGCCGGTGACGGCGACCTTTGGTCTGGTGGCCGCGTCCCGGGTGTTGAAGAAGATTGCCGAGCGCGGGGCCCGCGCAGAGAAAGAGGCCGGGAATGAAAACGCCGGGTCGATTGGCGAAGCCTAATCGACCGCTGAACAAGGCGGGTTAGACGGCCTGTTTCCGGATCGCCTGCACTATTGCCCTGAGCCCGTTGCCCCGCGACGGGCTCAGGTGTTTCTCCAACCCCAGTTCGGCGAAATAGCCGTCCATATCGAAGGTCCGAATGGCCTCTGCACTCCGGTGGTTGAGCGCCGCCAGTGCAATGACGATCAGGCCACGCACAATGCGGGCATCGGAATCGCAAGCAAAGTGCCAGTTACCATCCTCACCTTTCTCCCCCTTCAACCAGGCCTGGCTCTCACACCCCTTGAGGCGAAATGCCTCCTGCTGCCATTCGCCGGGCAGTGCAGGCAGCAGTTTGCCGAGCTGGATGATGAGTCTGTACTGGTTTTCCCAGCCGTGGGCTGCGGCAAACTGCTGGCGGATGGCGTCGGCATCGGGCTCAAGGCCTATGGGTGTATAGGTTGCGATGCTGTTCATTGGATTGTCTGCCTTAGAAGAAGTCACGGAGTTTGTGCAGGGCGGCCAGCAGGGCGTCGACATCGTCCCGATTATTGTAGCAGGCCAGGGAGGCGCGCATCGTGCCGCCGACACCAAGCGATTCCATCAGCGGCATGGCGCAGTGATGGCCGACCCGCAGGGCTATGCCCTGCATGTCGAGCAGGGTGGCGGCATCTTGCGGGTGGATGTCGTCCAGCAGGAAAGAGACCGCGCCGGCGCGCTGACCGGGTTCGCCGACCAGACACAGCCCTGGCACCTGTTGTAGTCCGGCAACCAGATAGTCGGTCAGCGCCGCTTCATGGCTGGCCAATGAATCCTTGTCCTGCTCCATCACAAAGCCGATGGCTGCGGCCAGGCCGATGGCGCCGGCAATATGGGGGGTGCCTGCCTCGAATTTGAAGGGCGGGGTGTTGAAGGTGGTGCCGCTGAAGCTGACCCTGTCTATCATCTCGCCGCCGGCCTGCCAGGGGGGCATCCGCTCCAATAGCTCAGTGCGGCCCCACAGCACGCCGATCCCGGTCGGGCCATAGAGCTTGTGGCCGGAGAAGGCGTAGAAGTCGCAGCCGATAGCCTGCACATCCACCACGAGATGGGCCACCGCCTGGGCGCCGTCGATGAGGCTCAGGGCCCCGACCGCCTTGGCCGCTGCCACCATCTCTTTGACTGGATTGACGGTGCCAAGGGCATTGGAGACGTGAGCCACGCTCACCAGTCGGGTGCGTGGTCCCAGCATGGCGTGATAGGCAGCCATGTCGAGATCGCCCCGCTCATCGAGGGGGACGACCCGGATCACGGCACCGGTACGCTGGGCGACCAGCTGCCAGGGGACGATATTGGCGTGATGCTCCAGGGTGCTGAGCACGATTTCATCCCCCGCCCTCAGCTCGCTCATCCCCCAGCTCTGTGCCACTAGATTGATCGCCTCCGTGGTGCCACGGGTCCATATCACTTCGTGGCTGCGAGGGGCATTGATAAAGCGGGCAACCGTCTCGCGGGCATCTTCGAAGGCGCGTGTGGCCCGGCCGCTCAGGGCATGGGCGGCGCGGTGCACGTTGGCATTGTCGGCCCGATAGTAGTGATTGATCGCATCCAGCACGGCTTGCGGTTTCTGGGTGGTGGCGGCGTTGTCCAGATAGACCAGAGGGTGGCCGTTCACCTCCTGCGCCAAGGCCGGAAACTGGCTGCGCAGCCGGGCGTGCTGTTGCTGATTCATGCTCCCCTCATCTCGTCTGGAAAAGTCGGTCATGATCCGGAAAATGGCGGGCAAACACAAGATGAAGTGGCGGGATCCCGTGCCCGGTTTCGGCTGCCCGCGGGATCTCTGCTACAATGCCGCCCCTCATCATAAGCCAAGAGATCCGGCCCATGAAGCTCAACCCCAATCAGAACGAAGCGGTCAAGTATGTCTCCGGCCCTTGCCTGGTGCTGGCGGGTGCCGGATCGGGCAAGACCCGCGTCATCACCAACAAGATTGCCTATCTGGTACAGCAGTGCGGCTACAACGCACGCAACATAGCGGCGGTTACCTTTACCAACAAGGCGGCGCGGGAGATGAAGGAGCGGGTCGGTCAGACCCTGGGCCGTAAGGAGGCGCGGGGGCTGATGGTCTCCACCTTCCACACTCTGGGGCTTGAGATCATCCGCCGCGAGCACAAGAGCCTGAATCTCAAGGCCAACTTCTCCCTGTTCGATGACACCGATCAGCTGGCGCTGCTCAAGGAGCTGACCGAGGCTGAGCTCGACAACGACAAGGACAAGCTCTCGGCCCTCATCAGCCAGATCTCCAACTGGAAGAACGACCTCATCCTGCCTGCCCGGGCCATGCGCATCGCCCGCGGGCCGGAAGAGGTGCTGATGGCTCAGCTCTACGAGCGCTACCACCGCCAGATGGTGGCCTACAACGCGCTGGATTTTGACGACCTCATCGTGATGCCGACCCTGCTGCTCAAGAGCAACCAGGAGGTGCGCGAGCGCTGGCAAAACAAGATCCGCTACCTGCTGGTCGACGAATACCAGGACACCAACACCAGCCAGTACGAGCTGGTGAAGCAGATCGTCGGCGAGCGAGCCCGCTTCACCGTGGTGGGTGACGATGACCAGTCCATCTACTCCTGGCGCGGGGCCAAGCCGCAGAACCTGGTGCTGCTGAACGAAGACTTCCCCAATCTGCGACTCATCAAGCTGGAGCAGAACTACCGCTCCAAGCGGCGCATCCTCAAGTGCGCCAACATCCTGATCGCCAACAACCCCCACGTCTATGACAAGGCGCTCTTCTCCGAGCTGGACGAGGGGGTGAAGCTCAAGGTGCTGTTTGCCAAGAACGAGGAGCACGAGGCGGAGCGCATCGCCGCCGAGCTGATGGGTCACAAGTTCATGAACCGCACCCGCTTCAAGGATTACGCCATCCTCTATCGGGGCAACCATCAGTCGCGCATTTTCGAGAAGGCGCTGATGACCAACCGCATACCCTACCGTATCTCGGGCGGTACCTCATTTTTCTCCCGTACCGAGATCAAGGACATCATGGCCTACCTCAAGCTGCTGGTTAACCCGGATGAGGACACCGCCTTCCTGCGGGTGGTCAACCTGCCGCGCCGCGAGATAGGCCCCACCACCCTCGAAAAACTGGGCCAGTACGCCAACCAGCGTGGCAAGAGCCTGTTTGCCGCCAGTTTCGAGCTGGGGCTGGAGCAACACCTCTCCGGACGCGGTTTATCCGCCCTGCAGGCCTTCACCAACTGGCTGGTACGGCTCGGCGATCAGGCGCTGCGCGGCAATCCGGTGGAGGCGGTGCGGGACATGATCAAGGAGATCCACTATGAGGAGTGGCTCTATGAGACCTCCCCCAGTCCGAAGGCGGCGGAGATGCGGATGCAAAACGTCTCCACCCTTTATCGCTGGATCAGCGAGATGCTGGAAGGGGATGAGCTGGAGGAGTCGATGACGCTGGCTCAGGTGGTGACTCGCCTCACCCTGCGGGACATGATGGAGCGCAACGAAGGGGAGGATGAGGCGGATCAGGTGCAGCTGATGACATTGCACGCCTCCAAGGGACTGGAGTTTCCCTATGTCTACATGGTGGGCATGGAGGAGGGGTTACTGCCGCACCAGACCAGCATCGACGAGGACAACGTGGAGGAGGAGCGACGCCTCGCCTACGTGGGGATTACCCGGGCCCAGACCGAGCTGACCTTTACCCTCTGCAAGGAGCGTCGCCAGTTTGGCGAGTCGGTGCGGCCGGAGCCGAGCCGCTTCCTGCTGGAGCTGCCCCAGGATGACCTGGAGTGGGAAAACCAGAAGAAGGTGACGGCAGAGGAACGCCAGCAGAAGGGGCAGGTTGGTGTCGCCAACCTGCGGGCCCTGTTCAAGAAGGATTGAGGCCGGAAGGCTTGGCCTCTCGGGCGGCCTGACCCAGCAGGGGGGGAATATCGGCTCCCGGTAGCGGGGGGGAGATGTGGCGCCCCTGCCCGAGGGTGCAGCCAAGCTCGATGAGCTTTTGCAACTGCTGCTGATTTTCGATCCCCTCGACCACCAGGGTGAAGTCGAGGTCCTGGCAGATGTCCCGCATGGCACGGATAAGCGCCAGATCCTTGGGTGAGTTCAACATGCGATGGGTGAAGCTGTCGTCCACCTTGATGTAATCCACCGGGAAGTGAAACAGGGCGTTGAGGGAAGAGAAGCCGGTGCCGAAGTCATCCAGGCTGACCTGGATCCCTTTCGCCCTCAGTTCATGCAAGGCTGTGAGGGAGTCGGCACTCTGCCGGGAGAGCTCGCGTTCGTTGAACTCAAAGATGAAACATGCGGGGATGACACCCTCCTCCTCCATGATGGTGAGCAGTTGCATGATCTGCTCGTGGCTGGCCAGGTGCTTGCCGGAGAGGTTGATGGCTATCCTGAAACGACCGACCCCGGAGGCGGGTTGCCAAAGCTTCAGTTGCTGGCAGGTGCGCTTGAGGATCTGGCGGTCCAGATCCTGAATGAGGCCGCACTGTTCCGCCAGAGGAATGAAGTCGAATGCATCCTTGAGCTCCCCTTCCTCCGTTATCCAGCGCGCCATCACCTCCAGTCCGACCAGGCGGCTGTCACACAGCCTGATCACCGGCTGGAAGTAGGGCACAATCCGCCCTTCCCGCAAGGCTCTGAAGAGCCGCTCTTCCGGTGACCCCGCCTGTTCGGTACAGGCCTCCGAATACATGACGATGCGGCTGCGACCGTTGCGCTTGGCCTGGTACATGGCGAGGTCTGCCTGGTGCAGCAGTTTACTGACATCGGCCGTTTGCTCCGTCACGCTGGCGACCCCCAGACTGACGGTGATGGTCAGTTCGTTGCCCTGGAGCCGGAACGGATGGCCGATACGGCCAATCAGGCGATTGAGCACGGGGCTGATGTCCTCTTCCCGCTGGCTGTTGTCCAGATAGATGACGAATTCGTCCCCTCCGAGCCTCGCCACCATGTCATTTTGCCGGATGCAGCCTTGCAGCCTGCTGCCCAGCTCCTGCAGCAACTGATCGCCAGCACTGTGGCCCAAGGCGTCATTGACCTGCTTGAAGTGATCCACATCGACGAAGATCAGGGTGAAGCCGGCTGTCTGGTAGCGGCGGTAGCGGGTCATGGCATGATGCAGGTGATTCATCAGCAGCGCCCGGTTTGGCAACTGGGTCAGCGGGTCGTGCAGGGCATTGAACTGGAGCCGCCGCTCCAGCTCCTGATGATGCTTGAGCCGTTTCTGCAACCTCAGGTTGGTTTGGCGCAGCTGTTGGAGGCGCTGGTTGATGGACTCCTCCGAGTTGAGCTCATCGAGTTGCTGTCGCACCCTTTTGAGCTCCAGCAACAGGGTCAGCTGATGGCGCAGGAAATCGAGGAACAGCCTGTCATCGGTTTCCAGAGGCCGGGTCATGTTGAGGATGAGGTGGGCAAAGTATTGCTGCTGCTGGCGCAGGGGCAGGCTGCACCAGTAAAGCCCCTCTTCATGGCGCTCTACGCTGTTGGTGCTGTGGCACATGGCCCGAATGATGTCATCGTCGTATGTCAGGTGTGGTGGATAGAGTCGCTCCAGTCGCTGGTTTTCCAGCCGGATCAGCAACATGTCGCTGACCGAGAGCATCTGGCGCAACACAGCTTCCAACTGGGCAAACAGGGCATGCTGAGGCAGGTTGTGAGCCAGGCGCATCACTCGGCCGATCTTCTCGATTTTCTCCTGCCACTGGGGATCCCGCTGCATGAGAGGGGAAGCCTGCCCCGCCAGCTGGGTACCGGTCTGGGTTTCGTGCAGGCGTTTGGCCAGGCACTCCAGCAGCAACCTCAGGGTGGGTGCCTGATCCGGGGTGCTGCGTGCCAGCAACCACTGCACGTCGATATGCTCCACAGGCTGTACACACCAGCCCTGACCTTCATCGAGCCGGGTGAGCTGTTCGGTTAGGCGAGGTTCTTCCCGTCCCAATTGTTGTTTGAACACGTCGGGAAGCTGATAGGTGTAGCGCCAGTTCAGCCCCCCGTCGGCCAGCCCCAGCATGGCGAAATGTTGCAGAGGGCAGAGTGTGTCCAGCAGACCGACCAGTCGGGCGTAATCCTCGGGGGAGGCAATGCCGGGGGCGGGAAAATCCATGATGGAGGAGACGACCGCCAGCAAGGAGTGCGAGTCTGGCGGTGTGGTGGGCTGAACTGACATGCAACACTCCCGAAAAAACTTACCTTCAAGCGTAGTCGGAAGTGATGGGATTGAAAGGGCTGCAAGAGGAGCCCTTTCAATTACTTAGAGCTTGTCGATCATGTAGTGAATGGCGTTCTCGATCTCTTCGTCACTGCAGGTGGCACAGGTCCCCCGCGGTGGCATCATGCCAGCCTTGCCGGTGAAGCCTTCGATGGCGTGTTTGCGCAAGGTGTCGAAGCCCTGGGCGATGCGTGGCTCCCAGGCGGCCTTGTCACCTCGCTTGGGGGCGCCGGCGGCACCGGTATCGTGGCAGGCGAAGCAGGCACCCTTGAACACGGTCTCGCCGTCACGGGGGCCGGAGGAGGCTGCCGCAGGCGCGGCCGCTGCGGTCGCAATGCCTTCCAGATCCTTGGCGGTATAAACCTGGCCAACCGGGGCAATACGCTCGGCGATGGCCTCTGTCGACATGTCATCGGCGGCAAGGACTGCGCCGGACAGAGTGGCGGCCGCCATCCCGGCAGCCAGCAAATAGCTCAGTTTTTTCAACACGCTCATGTACTCCCAGCAGGCTCTTATTATCCCCAGAAAACGACGGGATTATAACCGAATAGTTACAGTCATTTAAACGCTTGTGTGTGAAGTGTTAAGCAATCTGCAAACAAAGTGGCAGAGCGGGAAGGGGTGATCCCACATAAAAAAACCCGGCATGCGCCGGGTTTCGTGAGGCTGAACAAGAGAGGGCACGCTGATTGCCCAGGCGCCCCTCCGCGTGTCCTCAATCCCAGTTCAGGATCACCTTGCCGGACTTGCCGGAGCCCATGGCTTCGAAGCCCTGCTGGAAGTCATCGATATGGAAATGGTGGGTGATGATGGGGCTGAGATCCAGGCCAGACTGGATGAGGCTTGCCATCTTGTACCAGGTTTCGAACATTTCGCGGCCGTAGATCCCCTTGATGAAGAGTCCCTTGAAGATCACCTTGCCCCAGTCGATGGCCATGGTGGAGGGCGGAATGCCGAGCATGGCGATTTTGCCGCCGTGGTTCATCTTGTCGATCATGTCCTGGAAGGCGCTGGGCACCCCGGACATCTCCAGCCCTACATCGAACCCTTCGGTCATGCCGAGATCTTCCATGACATCGGAGAGCTTCTCCTTGGCCACGTTGACGGCACGGGTGGCGCCCATCTTGCGGGCCAGTTCCAGCCGGTATTCGTTGACGTCGGTGATCACCACGTGACGGGCGCCAACGTGACGGCAGACGGCAGCGGCCATGATGCCGATGGGGCCTGCACCGGTGATGAGCACGTCTTCACCCACCAGATCGAAGGAGAGGGCGGTGTGCACGGCGTTGCCGAACGGATCGAAGATGGCGGCCAGCTCATCGGGGATGTTGTCCGGCAGCTTGAAGGCGTTGAAGGCCGGGATCACCAGGTATTCGGCGAAGGAACCCGGGCGGTTCACACCCACACCAATGGTGTTGCGGCACAGGTGGGTGCGACCGGCACGGCAGTTGCGGCAGTGGCCGCAGGTGATATGGCCTTCGCCGGAGACGCGATCGCCGATGGCGAAGCCGCGCACTTCCTGGCCGACGGCGACCACCTCTCCCACATACTCATGCCCCACCACCATGGGGACGGGAATGGTCTTCTGGGCCCACTCGTCCCAGTTGTAGATGTGCATGTCGGTGCCGCAGATGGCGGTCTTGCGGATCTTGATGAGCAGATCGTTGTGGCCGAGCTCGGGAGCCGGGACATCGGTCATCCAGATGCCGACTTCGGATTTGAGTTTGGAGAGTGCTTTCATGACAGATTCCTCACGGCGCCATGCCGGGTACAGAGGGTAATAAAATGGGGCCCAACCTTGGCCCCCGTTTTAATCAGCCAGCCATGTGATCAAATCACACCGAGCTCGCGACCGATGCGAATGAAGGCATCGATCGCCTTGTCCAGTTGCTCCCGGGTATGGGCGGCGGACATCTGGGTCCGGATGCGCGCCTGACCCTTGGGTACCACAGGGAAGGAGAAGCCCACCACATAGATACCGGCGTCCAGCATGCGGCTCGCCATCTCGGCGGCCAGTTTGGCATCCCCCAGCATGACCGGAATGATGGCGTGATCGGCACCGGCCAGGGTAAAGCCGGCGGCGCTCATGCGCTCGCGGAAGTAGGCACTGTTCTCCTTGAGGCGGGCACGCAGGTCGTGCCCCTCGGCCAGCATGTCGATCACCTTGATGGTGGCCGAGACGATGGAGGGTGCCAGGGAGTTGGAGAAGAGGTAGGGACGGGAGCGCTGACGCAACCAGTCGATCACCTCTTTCTTGCCGGATGTGTAGCCACCGGACGCGCCACCCAGCGCCTTGCCCAGGGTACCGGTGATGATGTCGACCCGTTCCATCACCTCGCAGTATTCGTGGGTGCCACGGCCGTTCTCACCGATGAAGCCGACGGCGTGGGAGTCATCCACCATCACCAGCGCGTCGTACTTGTCGGCCAGATCGCAGATGGATTTGAGGTCGGCGATGACGCCATCCATGGAGAAGACACCATCGGTGGCGATCAGCTTGAAGCGGGCGCCATCGGCATCTGCCTGCTTGAGCTGGGCTTCCAGTTCGGCCATGTCGTTGTTGGCGTAGCGATAGCGCCTGGCCTTGCACAACCGCACCCCATCGATGATGGAGGCATGGTTGAGGGCGTCGGAGATGATGGCGTCTTCGGCACCGAACAGAGTCTCGAACAGACCGCCGTTGGCGTCGAAGCAGGAGGAGTAGAGGATGCTGTCTTCGGTGCCGAGGAAGGCGGACAGCTTCTGCTCCAGTTCCTTGTGCTGGTCCTGGGTACCACAGATGAAGCGCACCGAGGCCATGCCGAAACCGTGGCTGTCGAGCCCCTGATGGGCGGCGGCAATCAGGTCGGGATGGTTGGCCAGCCCCAGGTAGTTGTTGGCACAGAAGTTCAGTACCTGCTCGCCGCCCACCGCAATCTGGGCCTGCTGGGCCGAGGTGATGATGCGCTCCTGCTTGTATAGCCCTTCCGCCTTGACCTGTTCGAGCTGTTCGGTCAGGTGACGATAGAATCCGTTAGACATCCTCGGTCCTCATTGCTGTATCGACTGTGTTATCAGGATCCCGGGCCGTGCAACCCGCACGGTTCGGCGTCGTCACGGTCGCGACGAAACGCCGACAGACCCTAGAATGGGCAACATTTTACTGTAATCCCTGCGTATAAATTCAAATTTTTATGCTGATAATCAACAATTGTGAAACAGATCTCACCCGGCTGGTTGGGCCAGTTGGAGATAATGTTGCTCCAGTTGATGTATCTGGGGAGCCACTTGTGGCTGCACGTAGGGGCGCAGCAAAAACAGCACCCGCAAGACCCCCTGGTAGAGCAGGGGCTTGGTGATGCGGGTGGCCGGGGCCTGGGCGATCTGGAACGGGATCCAGCAGGTGACGACCATCTTGATGGTCTGACCGAGATCCGGCAGGTCTTCATCGCTGACGGCGATGATGCCGCCTTCGCGCAGGCTTCTGAGCAGCGTCTCCACGGTGGCACGGAGCTGCTCCTGTGCCTTGAGGTATTTCTGCTGCAGCAGCTCGTCGCGACTCAGGATGTCCGGCAGGTTCGCGTAGAAGAAGCGGAACTGCCACATCAAATAGAAGATGGCATCCAGGTAGCCCATCAGATCCTCCAGCTGGATCGCGCTGCTGCGGATCGGGGTGAAGCTGTCGCTCAGGTGGCGGGCGTACTGATCGAAGATGGAGTGGATGATGTCTTCTTTGTTTCTGAAGTGGTAGTAAAGGTTGCCCGGGCTGATGCCAAGGTGTGCGGCAATGTGGTTGGTGGTGATGTTGCGCTCGCCCTGATCGTTGAACAGCTCGGTGGCGCTGTGGATGATCCTGTCTCTGGTCTTCATCGCTGGTCCCTCTGCCGGGCCCTAAGGGGAAAAGTCATCGAGGTCGAATCCCCTTGCGGCCCGTGATAAACTTTTCGGCAATTTCAAATTGGCCCACTATACACAGCTTTAACAGGCAGTCACACGGGGCCACAACGTACGCGAGGCAAACTCCATGATCGTAGTAACTGGCGGTGCTGGCTTTATCGGCAGCAATCTGGTCAAGCAGCTGAACGCTCAAGGACGGACCGATATCGTGGTCATCGATGACCTGACCGACGGCACCAAGTTCGTCAACCTGGTCGACCTCACCATCGCCGATTACATGGACAAGGACGAGTTCCAGGCGCGGATCGTCTCCGGTGACGAATTCGAGGAGTGGGATGACGGCATCGAGGTGATCTTCCACGAAGGCGCCTGCTCCGCGACCACCGAGTGGAACGGCAAGTTCATCATGGAGGTCAACTACGAGTACTCCAAGGATCTGTTCCACTACTGCATCGAGCGGGAAATCCCCTTCATCTACGCTTCTTCCGCCGCGACCTATGGCGGGCGCAACGACAACTTCATCGAAGACCCGAGGTTCGAGCAGCCCCTCAACGTCTACGGCTACTCCAAGCAGCTGTTCGATCAGTACGTGCGTCGCTGGATGCCGGAGATCAACTCCCAGGTGGTGGGTCTCAAGTACTTCAACGTCTATGGTCCCCGCGAGCAGCACAAGGGCTCCATGGCGTCCGTGGCCTTCCACCTCAATACCCAGGTGAAGCAGGGTGACAATCCCAAGCTGTTCGAGGGCTGTGACGGCTTCCCGGATGGCGGCCAGATGCGCGACTTCATCTACGTGGACGACGTCTGCAAGGTGAACCTCTGGTTCTGGCAGAATCCGCAGCACTCCGGCATCTTCAACTGCGGCACCGGCCGGGCTGAGCCGTTCCAGAACGTGGCGGAAGCCGTGATCAGGCATCACCAGAAAGGCGCCATCGAATACATTCCCTTCCCGGATCACCTCAAGGGTCGCTACCAGAGCTTCACCCAGGCGGATCTCACCAAGTTGCGCGGCGTCGGCTATGACGGCGAGTTCAAGACTGTGGCCGAAGGCGTGGCCGATTACATGGCCTGGTTGAACCGGGCTTGATCCCCCTCTGGCGGGTGGCTCTGGCCACCCGTCGATCGGATGCGCTTGCATGAACATATTGATGGCTCTCTCCCAGCTCGAAGTGACGGGCGCGGAGGTCTATGCCACCACGGTCGGCAACGAGCTGACCCGCCGTGGCCACCAGGTTTTCTACGTCTCTGACACCCTGACCAAACCGACTCTGGGGCCGGTCTTTCGGTTGCGCTTCAACAAGCGCAGCATCCTGCGCCGCTTCTGGCACGTCTTCTATCTCATCTATCTGATCCGCAAGCACAGGATCCAGCTTGTGCACGCCCATTCGCGCGCCTCGGGCTGGAGCAGCTACGTCGCCTGCAAGCTGACCGGCACCCCCATGATCACCACGGTGCACGGGCGCCAGCCGGTACACGCCTCCCGCAAGGCATTCCATGCGCTGGGCTATCGGGCGGTGGCGGTGTGCGAGGATATCGCCAGCCAGATCATCGACAACCTGGGGGTGGACCCGGCCATGGTGCAGGTGCTGCGCAACGGCATCGAGACCGACAAGTTCCAGCCCGTGCCGATACCGGACAACGACAAACCGGTGATCGCCATCATTGGTCGGCTGAGCGGTCCCAAGGGGGAGCTCTGCTACCGGTTGCTGGACGAGGTACTGGATCTGGAAGCCTGCCGGGTGCGCGTCGTCAGCGGTACCCAGGTGCCGGCGCGTTTTGCCCGTTTTCAGGACAAGGTCGACTTCGTCGGTTATGTGGACGATGTGCCCGCCCTGATGGCGGGCTGCGATCTGGTGATCGGTGCCGGTCGGGTGGCGATGGAGGCGCTGCTGTGCGGTCGTCCGGCGTTTGCCATCGGCGAAGCCAGGGCCATCGGTCTGGTGACTGAGCAGAATCTGGACGAAGCGCTTGCCAGCAACTTCGGCGACATCGGCCCCAGAGATCTGGCCATCGACTTTGCCGGGCTGAAGGCGCAGATCCCCTCGGCGCTGGCCTCCAAGGTGGTGCCAGACCCAGTGCGCCAGCGGATCCTGCAAGAGTATGACTTGCAAGGCGTCGTGACCGGGCTGGAATCCGTCTATCAGGATGCCGTGGTCGAGACTCTGCGCCGGGAGATGCCGGTCATCATGTATCACCGCTTCATCGAGCACGAGAGCGAAAAGGGAGTGCATGGCACCTGGCTCCCAGTCGCCATGTTCGAGAAGCACCTCAAGCTGATGAAGTGGCTGGGCTACGAGACGCTGACATTTGCCGACCTGGCGGAGAACGGGTTCATCCACCGGCTGCAATACGGCAAGAAGTACCTGATGATCACCGTGGACGACGGCTATCGGGACAACCTCACCCGCATGCTGCCGCTGCTGGAAAAGTATGGCTACAAGGCGGTGGTCTATGTGGTGACCGGTGAGGATCACAATCGCTGGGATGTGGAGCACCCGACCCACCCCGATACCCCGGTGACCCTGATGACCCCGGAGGAGATCAAGGCGCTGGTGGCCTCCGGTCATGTGGAGATCGGGGGCCATACCCTGACTCACCCCCGCCTGAGTACGCTCCCCCCAGAGGAGCAGGCCCACCAGATCCAGGCCAACAAGGCCTGGCTGGAGCAGTTGCTCGGCCATCCCCTGATCTCGTTTGCCTATCCTTACGGAGATCTGAA
The DNA here is from genome assembly GCF_027707845.1 of Aeromonas sp. QDB14. Classification (NCBI taxonomy): domain Bacteria; kingdom Pseudomonadati; phylum Pseudomonadota; class Gammaproteobacteria; order Aeromonadales; family Aeromonadaceae; genus Aeromonas; species Aeromonas sp. QDB14. The sequence continues at coordinate 26,452 of NZ_JAPCJD010000039.1, forward strand.
CGACAGTGCAAAAGCCCAGGCCGTTGCCGCCGGTTATCGCTATGCTGTGGCCACCAACAGCGGCCCCAGAGCCATGCACCGGGATCCGTTCCAGATCCGCCGGATCGCCATCTTCCCCCGCACCGACATGTTCGGCCTGTGGCGCAAGATCCGTGGCAACTATGTATTCAGGAAATAAGTATTGATGTCTATTAAGCCTCACGAACTGCTCGATAGAGCAACGACCACTGTTTATGCACTAACCATAATGTTTGCCTTCTGTGGGTTGTTTCTGGTCCCTCCTGGCCAGAGCATCCTCTCCAACTTGCTGGTGGTGTCGGGTCTCTTTGGCCTGTTGAACTACTTTGTTGGAGGAAACAAGGATGTATTCTTTATCGATCGCCGCCTGATCTGGGTCTTCATATTCTACGGTGCCGTGATCATGCTGAATAGAATGATTCATGGTGACCAATACGGAGTCATGCGAAATTTATTATATGTGGCGGTTTTTTCTTTGGTTATGCCGCGCAAGAAAATACTGTTGACTCTGGGGGCTATATCTATCCTGATGGGTGGTGTTGGGTTAGGAGCCTTGAGTGTTTGGCAGCATTTAGATGGTATTGTCAGAGTTGAAGGCTTCACCAATGCAATCCTGTTTTCTCAAGCAGCACTGACATTGGTCATTCTGAATTGGTGCGTATTTGTTAAATCTAGAGGATATCCATTGGTGAAAGTGTTTTCTCTCATTTCACTTGGGTGTTCTATACTTGCACTTTATCTTTCACAAAGTCGTGGTGTCTGGTTGGCATTGGGTGTCGTTATTAGTTACCTTGTACTGTATAAAGCTATTTTCAAACCATGGAAATATAGTGCCATAGCATTACTGTTTATTATGTGTCTTGGTGTGATCTATCATACGAATACACTTGTTCAAGATAGAATTTCTGCTGCAGCATCAGATATAAATCAAATGAGCGTGGGTTCTTACGGGTCTTCGTGGGGACTGCGCGTTGTGGCTTGGAAGAGTGCCTGGTTAGGTTTTTTGGATGCACCACTGATAGGTGTGGGCTCGGATGGGTTCAGATCCGTCAAAGAACAGCAGGTGTCGCAAGGACTGATCTCACCCCTAGTATTGGATTCTGCATTGGCTCATGCTCATAACCAGTATATGCAGAATCTGATTATTCGAGGAATTGTGGGTCTATTGGCACTGATTATTTTCATATTCTACCCAATGAAAATTTTCATAGAAAGAAAAGGATGGGGGACTCCATACGCAGTGATTCCTCTATCCTTTGCCATCAGTGCATTAAGTGATGTGCCTTTTGAACATCAGAACACGTTGTATATATATGTGCTGAGTTTGGTGTTCTGCTGGTGTGCGATAGAAATAAAGTATGATAGGGAAAATAAAATATCATGATTCCAGTTTTCGTGATCAGTTTGGCCAGGAGCCATGATCGACGCGCCTTTATTGAGAAGCACATGAGCAGCCGTGCTGTCGATTTTGTTTTCTTTGATGCCGTTGATGGTAAAAAACTCTCAGAAGATGAGTTGAAAAACGTGGACTTCCTCATGGCCAGACAGTTTTGTGGTCACGATCTGAGTTTGGGTGAGGTTGGCTGTGCCATGAGCCATATCCGCATATATGAGATGATGGTTGCCAAGAATATAGAGCACTGTGTCGTGCTGGAGGATGACATCTATCTGCACAGCCACTTCAAGGCCATAGTGTCGAAGGCCATGTCTGCTTGCCAGTCAGATATTATTTTCTTGTACCATGGCAAGGTGAAGTCTTGGCCATGGATGAAGAAGATGCCGGAAGGGTATCGTCTTGCCAAATATATCTCCCCGAGCCGGAACTCCAAGCGAGGCATCATATCGACGGCAGGATATATCTTGACTCTGTCTGGCGCCAAGAAACTGCTGAGCAAGGCCTACCCCATTCGGATGCCATCCGATTATCTGACAGGCCGCTTGCAACTCAACGGTCTGACGGCCTCGGGTGTTGAGCCTTGCTGCATGGATGTCGGTCTGTTCGATACCACGATCGATGATCGTAACTATGGTCCTCATGTGACCGATGACGAGGTTCGATAGTGATCAGTTATTTACAGCTATTACGTGATCGGGTGCGCAGAGCCCTGGGTATTCTCTTGTTTGACAAGAAGATGCCACTCGGCATCCAGGGGGATATCAAGCATATTTTGGTGGTTCGCTGGGATGCCAAGCTGGGGGATTCCTTTATCTCCTCCTTTTTCTTCCGGGAGCTAAAAAAACTGCCGGGCAACAAGAAAGTGACGGTTATCACGACCCCAGCCCTGGCCAGCCTGTATCGGGATTGTTTCGGGGTTGATGAGGTCATCGAGATCAACAAGCGACCCGGCTACGGTGCTATTGGCAAGATGGTGTCAGCCATTCCCCATGTCGATCTGGTGATACATCTCACCGAGGGGATGAAGATGAAGGATCTATATCTCCTGCACAAACTCTCGTCGACCAATGTTGCCTCCCTCGACGACAGTATCGGACGTGTCAATGTGAAGTTGTCCGAGGCGACGGCGGGCATGCTGTTCCAGGATAAATATCGCTATCTGCTGTCACTGCTGGGTGCGAAAGAAGTAGATCAGAAGTACATGATCCCAGTGGCAGAGAAGGGGAATGTGACCTCGGCCTGTGATGACCTCATCCTCATCAACCCCTTCGGCAGCACTCAGTACAAGTCGTTCTCGCACGCCAAGATGGTTGAGTTGTTGAAGACCTTGGCAACCGAGTTCGCTGCCTATCGCTTCGGAGTGCTCTCTTCACCCGCAACTTATGCTGCGGCGGAGGCCATGCTCAGAGCTAGCGCGGCTAGCAATGTTATGCTGCTGGAGGGCGTAAAAACCATAGATGATGCTATTTATTGTGTTCAGCAGTGCATGGCTGTGCTGTCGGTGGACACCGCCATAGTGCATATCGCCGTCGGATTGGAGAAGCCGCTGGTGGCTATCTATCCGCGCCATGGTGAGACGTTCAACCAGTGGTTGCCGACCAGCACGCCGCGGGTCCGGATCCTGTTTAGCGACTCCCCTGGCCTGAATGCCGACATGAACAATGTCGATGACCGGGCCGTCTGCGAGGCGCTAGCTAGTCTGCTGTCCGTGACTGAGCAAGCAGAGCCGCTAGCCGCTGAATAACCAGCTCAGGTGTAATTGAGCGGAACAGGGCTTCATCGAAGAAGTCCTTCTCCTGGGTCGGCAACTGATAATCCGCCCCCTTGGCGTCGAAGATATCGATGGCCTGATACCGGGGGTGGTTCACCGGGTTGGCGATGATCTTGTCGCCGCCTGGGGCCACTATGGTCAGCAGCGGCAGATCGATGGCCTGCGCCATGTGCCGTGGGCCAGTGTCGTTGCCGACAAACAGCTGGCAATGGGCGAAGAGCCCCACCAGTTCCCGTACCGAGCGGGTCTGAACATGGTCAAACACGCTGGCCTGCAGCGCTGCTGGCAGTAACGGCTTCAGGCTGCGGTTGTACTCCTCTTCCCCCGGCCCGCAGTAGATCAGGATCTGGGCGTCGTGCTGCTCGATCAGCCAGCGCGCCACCTCGGCGAAGCAGTCGATGGGCCAGCGCTTGTAGTGACCGAGGGAGTTGACCCCCATGGCGATGAGTGGCCGGGTCGGGTCGACGCCAGCGGCCAGCAGGGTCTCGCGCCCCCGTTGTCTCTCCCCGTCGCTGAGCCAGAGGTAGTAGTTGCGATCTTCGCTGGCCAGCTTGAGCGGCTTGAGCAGTGAAAACCGGTCGTCCACCAGGGTGCTGTTGCCCTGATGCTCGGTGTCATGGCGAAAGCGCACGATGCGGTTGTGGCCCAGGCGCCATGGGAAAGAGTCGAAGCCGATCCGCAGGCGGGCGCCGGAGAAGAGGCAGGTCAGCAGGCCTATCATCTGGCCCTGGCTGTTGATCACCACATCGTAGCGCTCGCGGCGAATGCCCAGCAGCAAATCCTTCATGTAGCGCCACTCGTTGCGGCGCGCCTTCTCGATGACGATCAATCGATCGATGTTGGGGTTTCCCTCTGCCATGCCCGCGCAGTAATCCATGACCAGATAGTGAACTTCCCCGGCAGGGTCGTGCTGCTTGAGGTTGTTGCACAGTGCGGTGGAGATCAGCACATCTCCTATCTGTTTGGTTTGTACTACCAGGTATTTCATGGAAAGGGCCTCGAGCGAGGTCGGGTTGAACGTCAGCGCATCAGCATATCGTACTCCCCTGTCAGATGCTGCCGCTATGGGGTGAAAATCCGATCCAACGCACTGTGTTTGCACATATTTTCGACGTTGTTTGGGCTGGTGGGGCCCGGCTGGCAGTACGGGAGGATGAGCGGGGGCATGGCACCGTCGGCCATGCCCCCGATGGGCAAGAGTGATCAGCGTACGATGAGGCCGAGCAGGATCCCCACCACGCCGAAGTCGGCATCGCTGAAGGTGGTGTTGGCAAAGCCGAGATCCCCCAGTACCGGCAGCAGGAACACCGGCAGGAAGGTGATCAGCAGGCCGTTGGCGAAGGCTCCCAGCAGGGCGCCGCGACGACCGCCGGTGGCATTGCCGAACACCCCGGCCGCCGCGCCGACGAAGAAGTGCGGTACCACCCCCGGAATGATGACGGTGAGCCCCAGTAGATAGAGCAGCACCATGCCCACCAGACCGGCGGCAAAGCTCGACAGGAAGCCGATCAGCACCGCATTGGGGGCGTAGGGGAAGACGATGGGGCAGTCCAGTGCCGGCTTGGCGTTGGGCACCAGCTTGTCGGAGATCCCCTTGAAGGCCGGCACGATTTCGGCGATGACCATCCGCACCCCCTGCAGGATGACGTAGACACCGGCGGCGAAGGTGATGGACTGCATCAGGGAGAACATGAACCAGTGTTTGCCCTTGGCGACTTCCGATACGTAATCCGCACCGGCAAACAGGGAGGTGATAAGGAAGATGATGCCCATGGTGAAGGAGATGGCCACCGGGGTATCGCGCAGGAACAGCAGGCTCTTGGGCACCTGCACCTCTTCGCTGCTGTGGGCCTTGTTGCCGAACTTGGCGCCGATCCAGCCGGCCAGCACGTAGGAGCAGGTGGAGAAGTGGCCGAGTGCCACATCGTCCGAGCCGGTGATCTGCTTCATGTAGGGGTGGGCGAGGGCCGGGAACAGCACCATGGTCACGCCGACCACCAGGCTGCCCACCGCGATGAGCGGGATGCCGCTCATGCCGCCGGCGGAGAGGATGGCCGCTACCATCATCGACATGAACAGGGTGTGGTGACCGGTCAGGAAGATGAACTTCCACGGGGTGAGCCGGGCGATCAGGATGTTCACCAGCATGGCGAAGAACATGATCATCGCCATCTCCTTGCCGAATGACTGCTGGGCGATGGAGACGATAGCCTCGTTGTTGGGGACCACCCCCTTGATGCCGAAGGCGTGCTGGAAGATGGTGGCGAAGTCGCCCAGCGAGTTCACCACCAGGGTGGCGCCGGCCCCCAGGATGACGAAGCCCATGATGGTCTTGACCGTGCCCTTGATGCACTCGGTCACCGGTTTCTTCTGGGCGATCAGGCCGATGAGGGCGATGAGGCCAACCAGCACGGCCGGCTCCGACAGCACGTCAAACATCAGAAAATTGAAAAATTCCATGGTCAGCTCCAAGCAGATGGAAGCGGCGGCTCACCAGCCGCCCAGACAGTCGCAAAGGGGTTAGAGTGCGCCCAGCTCGCGCAGGGCGATGGCGAGTTTTTCTTTCATGGCGGCCTTGTCGACCATGTTGTCCAGCGAGACCAGCCGGCCGTCGACCCCCATGCTGACCAGCTGTTCGGCGATGTCGCGGGTGGCGACAAAGATCTCGGCGCTCTCGCTGCCGGCGGAGGCGAGATCCCGGTGATCCACCTCGGCCGTCACGGCCAGCTCCTTGAGAATGCTCTTGATGCTCATCTCCATCATCAGGCTGGTGCCCAGGCCGTGTCCGCATACAACCAGAATTTTCATGCTCTCTTCCTCTGTCAGGTGCGCCGTGGCGCAGATCAGTAGCGCGCCAGGATGCGCAGGATGTCGTCTTTGCTGGTGGCCGCCATGATGGCCGCCACGTCTTCTTCATTCATGAACAGCTCGGCCAGCTGGGCGATGGTCTCCACGTGGGAGTTGCTGTCGCTGGCGGCCAGGGTTACCAGCAGCCGCACCGGGTCGTTGCCCTCGGAGCCGAAGTTGACCCCCTCTTTCAGTACGGTCAGCGCTAGTCCCAACCGGTTGACGCCGTCTTCCGGGCGGGCGTGGGGCATGGCCAGGCCCGGGCCCAGCACGTAGTAGGGGCCGAGCTCCTCGTGGGAGCGATAGATCGCCGCCACATAGGAGGGCTCTATGGTGCCGTTGGCCAGCAGGGGGGCGGTGGCCAGCTCGATGGCGTGGCGCCAGTCGCGGGCGCCCGCTTCGATGGAAATGACCTCCTCGGTCAGCAATTGGGTCAGCATGGCAGTGTCCGGGCTGGATAGGATGGCGCCAATCTAGCGATCTTGTCCCTTGATAACTGTGAGCTTGGTCCCGAAAGTTAGCGCTACCAGATAGCGCTAACATTGATTTGTGATAGCGCTATCATTTCTCTCACAGAAGGGATTCATCCTGCCCCTTATCGGCCTCAAAGAAGGTAAAATCCGGTTTGAGCAAATAGTCAGTGCCCCGCTTTTGCCTTAAAGTGAATGCCCGCATGCCGAGGAAGGGAAAGGATGTCAGAAGCGAAAAAACGCCGCAGCACGGGTCGGGTGACCCTCAACGACGTGGCCCAGTTGGCTGGCGTGGGAGCCATGACGGTGTCGCGCGCCCTGCGCACCCCCGAGCTGGTGTCAGACAAGATGCGAGAGCGCATCGAGGCGGCGGTGGATGAACTCGGCTATATCCCAAATCGGGCGGCGGGGGCGCTGGCTTCCGCCACTTCCCAGACCATAGTGGTCATCGTCCCCAGCCTGGCGGAGCGCGCCTGCGGTGACATGATTGCCGGGCTGCAGCAGACCCTGCTCGCCGAGGGCTACCAGATCATGCTGGGGGATGCCCAGCACCTGAAGCAGCAGGAGGCCAGCCTGCTCAGCAATTTCCTGCAGCACAATCCGGCCGCCGTGGTGTTGTTTGGGGGGGATCCCGGGGAGGTCATCCGGCAGCGCCTGCAGGCGGCCCGCTTGCCGGTGGTGGAGGTGGGAGCCATGGCGCGTCATCCCATCGACATGAACGTCGGGGTCTCCAACTTCGATGCCGGTTATCAGCTGACCCGCCACCTCATCGAGCGCGGTCATCGCAACATCGGCTTTCTCTGTGCCCGCCAGGAGCAGTGGATGCTGCAGCAGCGCATGCAGGGCTGGCAGAAGGCGCTGCTGGACAACTACCTCTCCCCGGACGCCATCATCAATACCTCTGAGCTGCCGAGTTTTAGCACGGGGGCGGCCATGCTGGGGGAGTTTCTGCTGCGCTGGCCCGAACTGGATGCGCTGATCTGCGTCAACGACGAGCTGGCGGCCGGGGTGCTGTTCGAATGCCAGCGCCGCCATCTGAGCGTGCCGGGCAAGCTCGCCATCGCCGGTTTCGACGATCTGGATGTGGCGCGCGCCTGTCATCCTGCGCTGACTTCGGTCAGGATCCCCTATCACCAGATGGGCAGGGAGGCGGCGGAGCTGATCCTGCGCCAGCTGGCGGGCGAGGAGGTGGCCGGCATGAGCCTCGCCCTGGATTTTCAATTGCAAAAGCGCCAGAGCACCTGACGAGCGATGCCACGACAGGGCGAGGCAAGCATGTTCAAGGCGTTGTGACTGAAGACCAGGTCGGTGCACCGTCGCCCTGCGCGGGCACTGCCAGCCGACGTGTTCGCCCGGTCTGTCACCGGGTTGGAGCAGAGCGTGGATGCCACCGGAGCTATGACTCCAGGTGGCTGGCTGCACCTTGGTCAAGTTCTGATCGGAACCACTGGCGAGCACCATTATTCTGGATAGACTTTGTAGGCCGGTGCACTATCCAAGGAGAATGAGCATGGGTACGCAGACGCCTGATTTCGATCTCGATGATGACTGGGAGCCGGAATCCTGGGAAGACGAGCTGGAGGAGCTGGATGACGAGAGCTGGCAGGACTATGACCCTCTCGACGATCAGTGACTCCCTGTAACGCCTGAGGGCGGGCCTGGTGCCCGCCCGATTTTTTGTGTGGCGAGGGGGGCAGCCCTTGGTGAGAACGGGGCGGGCTGGTTAGAATGAACTGCTCAAATGACGCTGTACGAGGCAGGCAGCGGCTCAACAACGATTCCAACGACGCCAAGGATGAATATGCGCTCACTCGTCATCATGTTTTGTGCCGCCCTGCTCGGGGGCTGTGTTTCCAACTCCGACGACCCTTGCGAGAAGGTGTGGAGCGACGTGGGAGAGGCGGACGGCAAGCTCGGTTTTGCTGGCGATCGGGTGGCTTTTCACCAGACCCAGTGCGGGGAAAAAGTGGACGTTGCCCTTTGGGAGCAGGGTCGCCAGAAGGGGCTGGCCTGGTATTGCCGACCCGAGCATCTCTATCTGGCAGGACGGTCGGGAGAGGAGTATCGCGGCGTCTGTCCCAACGACGTGCAGGCCCGTCGCCTGTTTGAACAGGGTCGCCATGGCTGGACTGATCAATAAATCAGCCTTCCTCTCTCTTCTGAAATATTGCGTGAACCTCTTCGTGAGAAGAGGGACCTACCCTTCTTTATGCTTCAGCCGCAGCGGCTGGCACAGGTAATCCTTATCATTGGCGCTGCGGGCACACTTGCCACACACGAATTTGGGTTTGCGCACAATCTTGCGCAGCGTCTTGAGATCGGCGGGGATCTCGTGACGGCGCCACTCACACAGCGTCTTGTGACCCATGACGTCCTCGACAGTGAATGCAACGGGTGAGAGGGGTAGGCCCCCTCCCGGTGTGGTTACTGGTACAGGTATTTGGTGAAGATGAGCTCGCGGACAGCCTTCTTGCCCGTCTCCTTGACCAGCAGCTCGTTGACCTTGGCCTCACACTCCTTGCGCAGCTCTTCCCGGTTCACCAGGGACTTGATCTGTGCGCCCGTCTTGCTGCCAATCAGCCGGATGATGGCGTCGCGGATCAGGGGGTCGTGCTGCTCCAGCAACTTGAGGTCGGCAGCGTCCGTGGCCATCAGCTCTACCGTCACCCGTACATAGCCGAGGGTTTTGCCGTCGCCAAGGTAGTTGGTGATGATGTCCGGATCCAGTGCGTGATAGGCGAATCCCGGCTGGACGGCGGAGGAGGCGGGATCGGTGGCCTCTTCCTCATTGGCGAAGGCCTGTGTATTCAAGAGGGTACACCCCAGGGACAGCAGCAGAATTCTGAAGATCTTCATCTGGATGGCTCGGCAGCGACGGATGCCCCATTTTTGATGCTGCCATCGGGGCCGTCAAGCACGGATGTTCTTACAATTCGCCATTGATTTACGGATAATAAACCGGTTTTTAACCTGACAACGGAAATCTCCGGATGGTGAAGCTGTGAAGTCCGAGTTGACTGTTCCCCTCGTCCAGCTCGTCCCGTGGCGGGCGCCTGCAGAGTGCGAACCACCCGAGGCGCTGCGTCCCTGGTTGCTGGAGGCCGATTCCATGACCCGGCGCCTGCGTCGTTACAATCATCACCTCTCGGTGCAACTGCTCGGCAATCGCGCCGTGTCGCTGACGGTGGACGAGCAGGCGCTGGTGGCGGTGTCGGCCCCCGTGGGCATGTGCCGCGAGGTGATCCTGCACGGTGATGGCGGGCCTGCCATCCTGGGTTGGACCCTGTTTGCCGAAGCGGCCTTGCAGGGGGGCGGTTTGCAGGATCTGGGAGAGCAGCCGCTGGGAGAGCGTATTTTCGGTGAGGCACCGGCGCGGCGGGATCACCTGCAACTGGCCTGTTTCGAGATAGCGAGCAATCCCTGGTGTTCGGCCGCCACTGTCTGGGGGCGTCGTTCCCGCCTGTTTCTGGGGCAATGGCCACTGCTGGTCCATGAACTTTTCCTGCCCTCGCTATCGTCTCATTCGTTGCCATCGGATAAGGAGCTGGAGTGAAGCTGTTAACCAAGGAGCGGGGACTGGCCTATGCGCAGTTGGCCCGCATCGACAAGCCCATCGGTACCCTGCTGCTGCTGTGGCCGACCCTGTGGGCGCTCTGTCTGGCGGCTGGTGGCCTGCCTGACCCCTGGATCCTGACCGTGTTCGTGGTGGGCGTCTTCCTGATGCGCTCCGCCGGTTGTGTCATCAATGACTATGCGGATCGCAACTTCGATGGTCATGTGAAACGCACCGCCGGGCGACCGCTGCCCATGGGGCGGGTCGCCGAGCGGGAAGTGCTGGTGCTGTTCGCCGTGCTGGCGCTTCTCTCGTTCGCCCTGGTGCTGACGTTGAACCCGCTCACCATCAGCCTGTCCTTTGCCGGCCTGCTGCTGGCAGTCTGCTACCCCTTCATGAAGCGCTTCATCCCCATCCCCCAGCTGGTGCTCGGCATGGCCTTCTCCTGGTCCATTCCCATGGCCTACGCGGCTCAGGCCAATGCCCTGCCGCCGGAAGCCTGGCTGTTGTTTCTTGCCAATTTGCTGTGGACCATCGCCTATGACACCGAGTACGCCATGGTGGACAGGGATGACGACCTCAAGCTCGGCCTGAAATCGAGCGCCATCCTGTTCGGCCGCCACGACAAGCGGATCATCGGCGCGCTGCAACTGGCGACCCTGCTGCTCCTGCTGGGGGTCGGGCAGCTGATGGGGTTGGGATCCGGTTATTACTGGGGGCTGCTGGGGGCGGCGGCGCTGTTCGTCTACCAGCAGCGACTGATCCGGGAGCGGCAGCGGGAAGCCTGCTTCCAGGCGTTTCTCAACAACAACTATGTGGGGGCGCTGGTGCTGCTCGGGGTGATGGTTCACTACCTCTAACCCCCCCCCTTCCTTGATGAAAAAAGGCCGCATGATGCGCAATGCTGATCAGTTAAGGATCCATTGACCGATCCTTCTGCTGTAGGACAATCCGGAACCAATCACTGGTTCCG
>NZ_JAPCJD010000040.1:0-37131 GCF_027707845.1 Aeromonas sp. QDB14
AGGAGTTGGCGGCTCAATGAATTGCTGAATTAACTGCTGCAACTAAAAGTTGCTTTGGTCACTTCACCAGACATTGAAAATCAAAAATTGTTTTTGATGCTCGATGCTGTGAGTGCCCACACAGATTGCTTGATTCAAATTGTTAAAGAGCAGGGTCTGAAACTATAACCCTCACCAGCTTGCTTTGCAAGGTGGACCAGACATGCACTGCGCCGTGCTGATGGAGGCGCATTATAGGGATATGATTCTCGCTGACAAGCGAAAACTACGTGTTTATTTGAAAAAGACGTTCGGGTGTTTAATCAACAACCAATAAGACTAAAAAGCCGTCAACGATTCATCTAAATGAGCCTGCACACCTTCTCTATCGCTACCAATCGGTACCCGTTTTCGCCACATCAAGATCTACATGCCAGCCACGCCAGGCATACAAAAATGAAAAGGGCCCCTCGGGGCCCTTCATATCACGCTGCTTGTAGATCAGATGGAAAAACTGGAGCCGCAACCGCAGGTCGTCGTGGCGTTGGGGTTGGTCACGGTGAAACGGGAACCTTCCAGGCCTTCGGTGTAATCCACGCTGCCGCCGACCAGGTATTGCAGGCTCATGGGATCGATCACCATGGTGACGCCGCTCTTCTCGACCACGGTATCGCCATCATTGATTTTCTCGTCAAACGTGAAACCGTACTGGAAACCGGAGCAGCCCCCCCCAGTGATGTAGACCCGCAACTTGAGTTCGGGATTCTCTTCTTCGGTGATCAAGGTCTTTACCTTGTTGGCTGCCGCATCCGTCATCTGGATGGGCAAGGGGGCTTCTGCTACTGCACTCATTGCTGACCTCACAACCGTTACATCCACAAACATGGAAACCGCGAAATTATCCAATACCCGACCATTTAGTTCAAGTATTCACCACTCTCTTACTGTGCTGCCGGCATGGGGGCTGGTTGAGCGACCAAAGGCTTGAGCACCTCGTTCCACTCAGCAACCAGCTCCTGGGCCGGTTGCCGACCCTCCTTCGGGATGAGGATTCTCACCCTGTCCGGGATAAAGCCTGAGGGAAGCTGCCAATTGCCCTCCAAGAGCTGGAAGTATCGCAACGCGTAGCGTCCCTCCCCCACCTTCATGCCAAGATCCCGGCCACTGAGGATCCTGGGCTTGTCAGCCAGACTGCCTTCGAGCCGGATCTGCACCTGCCCCCGAAACAACTCCCGCTTCTTGGCGGGTTGTGTGAGCGCCAGACGATAGTGGTAGCGACCCGGCACACTCGTCTCCCGCAATGTCAGATTGTCGATGGATACCCCCACCTGTTCGCCGGTGGGACGCATGATGCGCTCGAAGAAGGCCAGCTGGCGTTTCTGCTCCTGTACCTGAGCTTCCTGATCCTTGAGCGTCTGCTGAAGTTGCTCGAAGGCGGCCTTCTGGGTCGCCAGCAGGGTCTCCCTGACGCCGAGATCCGTCTTCAGTTGTGCAATGGCCTTGCTCTGACGCTCCAACGTCTCTTGCTGCACCGTCATCAGGCTGCTCTGAGCCAGCTCCTGTCTGTTCCCGACGACATAACCGATACATGCCCCCACGGCCAGCACCACCAATAACTTCACGATTTGGGACATAAGGCCTCTTCTCTATGCCGACATCAACACGGCCGGTTTCTTTTCACTATACGCGACCATGCCGGATTGATACGGATAAACAAAGAGTTAACCGGTCGCGATGCTGCTTTCACCCCGGTTTTGACGCGCAGCAAGCCGTAAAGTTCGCTCCAGGATCTGGGAATAGATAGGGCGCCCCCCCAACCATTGCGCCACCAGGGTTGCCCCTATGGTGGTGATCATCATGGGCAGGATCAGCTGATAGTTGTCGGTCATCTCGGTCACCAGCACGATGCCGGTAATGGGGGCACGTACGGTGGCGGCGAAGAGCGCCCCCATGCCGGCGATGGCAAAGGCGCCCGGTTCGATGCCGAGATCGGGAAATGCAGAGTGGAACAGGTGACCAAAGATCACCCCGAACAGGGTGCCCAGCGCCAGGGTCGGCGCAAAGACACCACCAGGGGCCCCCGAGCAAAAGCAGATGAGGGTACCCACCAGTCGCACCGAGAAGATGATGAAGAGCGTCGCCATCGCATAGTCTCCCCCCGTCAGATGCGGGATGAGCTCGATTCCCCCTCCCGTGACCGAAGGGGCGAACAGCGACAGCATGCCAAAGGTTCCAGCCACCCCCATGCCGATGATGACGAAGCGGTGGCGCTTGTTCTGATGCAATGCCAGGTAACCATCCTGACAGGCGAGCACCAGCTTGTTGAAGACGAACCCCAGCACACCAAAGCAGCCCCCCATGAAGAGAAACAGCCAGAGCGCCTTCAAGGCCGGAGCGTCGTAGTGAGGCAGCATGATGACGGGGGATTGCCCTTTCATGTTCTGCAGCATCAGGGTCGCCATGACGGCCGAAATCCCGACCGCCTTGATGGCGAGGAAGGAGTAGCGAAATTGCGGTCGCATCTCTTCCATGACAAACAGTATCCCTGCCAGCGGGGCATTGAAGGCCGCAGCGAGACCACCCGCCGCACCGGCAGCCAGCAGGGCGTGGCCATGCTCCTTGGGCAACCGGAAGATATCCGCCACCATCTTGCCGAGGTTGCCCCCTATCTGCACCGAGGGCCCCTCCCGCCCCAGCACCATGCCGGAACTCAGGGTACAGACCCCGCCAAAAAACTTCACCGGCAACACCCGCCACCAGCGTACCGGGCGCAGGTCGTCCATGGCCCCTTCAATTTCCGGGATACCGGATCCCCCCGCCTCGGGGGCAAAGGCATGAGTGAGGAAATAGCCGACCAACCCCAGCAGGGCGCTGAAACCAAAGCCGAGCAGACCGAGCTGCCACCAGGGGCGATCGGCCAGCAAGTCGACACGCTGCTGGGCCAGCCAGTGAACGCAAGACTCGAACAATCCGCACACCAGGCCTGCCAGCAGGCCGACCAGGGCCGCCAACAGGAGCACCAGCAGCGGCATCTTGTCCCGCCGTATCAGGCGCTGCAAGACTGGAGGACGACGCAGCGAGGCCGCGTCGGCGGAAGGAATGGCTTGTTGCTCCATGGATAATCACGCTCATCTAACGAGGACCAGACACACCTCGGCCTCGGCTGCCCAGCTCTGGGCCTTTCTGCTATAGTCGGCCCGTTTCATGTATCACGGGCGAGAGTCCGGGGCGAGAGCGCAAAGCATACTCCTCCCGCCATCCCCTGCCGAGCCGCAATCGGCAGCCTGCGCCCGGGTAACGACCAAAATCCCATTAAGGATGATCCATGTCAAAATCAGATCAGCTGTTTGAACAGGCCCGCCAGACCATTCCCGGTGGCGTCAACTCACCGGTCCGCGCCTTCAACGGGGTCGGCGGCACACCCCGCTTCATCGATCACGCCGATGGCGCCTACCTCTATGACGTGGACGGCCAGGCCTATGTGGATTACATCGGCTCCTGGGGCCCCATGCTGCTCGGTCACAACCACCCGGCCATCAAGGCCGCTGTCATCAAGGCGGTGGAAAAAGGGCTTAGCTACGGTGCCCCGACCGAGATCGAAGTGCTGATGGCCGAGAAGGTGCGCCAGATCGTCCCCTCCATGGAGCAGGTGCGGATGGTCAACTCCGGCACCGAGGCGACCATGAGCGCCATCCGGCTGGCCCGCGGCTATAGCGGTCGCGACAAGATCGTCAAGTTTGAAGGCTGCTACCACGGCCACGCCGACTCCCTGCTGGTCAAGGCCGGCTCAGGCGCCCTCACCCTGGGTCAGCCCAACAGCCCGGGCGTACCCGCCGATTTCGCCAAACACACGCTCACCTGTGTCTTTAACGATCTGGACTCGGTGCGCGAAGCCTTCACCCAGTACGGCAACGAGATCGCCTGTATCATCGTCGAGCCGGTCGCTGGCAACATGAACTGCATCCCGCCGGTGCCCGGCTTCCTGGAAGGGCTTCGGGCCATTTGTGACGAATTCGGCGCCCTGCTGATCCTGGACGAGGTGATGACGGGTTTTCGCGTCTCCCTGCGCGGTGCCCAGGGTCACTACAACATCGACCCGGATCTCACCACCCTCGGCAAGATCATCGGTGCCGGCATGCCGGTGGGCGCCTTCGGCGGCAAGAAGAAGGTGATGCAGCACATAGCCCCGACCGGCCCCGTCTATCAGGCCGGTACCCTCTCCGGCAACCCGGTGGCCATGGCCGCCGGCCTCACCATGCTGGACCTGCTGCTGGAGCCGGGCCTCTATGAGCAGCTGAGCGCCAAGACCGCCCGTGTCGCCGAAGGGCTGAAAGCGGCCGCCGCCAGGCACGGCATCCCGCTTGCCATCAACTACGTGGGCGGCATGTTCGGCTTCTTCTTCACCGACGAGCCCGAGATCACCCGCTACGAGCAGGTGACTCGCTGCGACATGGAACGCTTCAAGCGCTTCTACCATCTGATGCTGGAAGAGGGTGTCTATCTGGCACCGAGCGCCTACGAGGCGGGCTTCCTGTCGCTTGCCCACGGGGACAAGGAGATTGAACACACCCTGGCGGCCGCCGAGCGCAGCTTCGCCAAGCTGGCTGGCTGACAAGCAGCAAGATGTGCAGAGGGCCCCGATGGGGCCCTTTTTTGTTTGCTCGTCCCGACAAGGCACCATAGTGGTGCATCCTTAAGTCCCTCACCGGAGCCTTGCCACATGCTGGTGCGCCGCGCCGTACACGGGCTGTCATAAATCGGGCCCACAATTTGCAGAACCCTGCTCAGGAGCCCATTGGACCGAGGTGTATATGGCAGAGATGAGCCCCATCGATGTGCTGCGGCGCTATCAGGAGTACGAAACCGAGCTGGCCCCCCTGCTGCTGGGGCTGCTCACCCTCCCCGAGGCGTCTCTCAAGACCTATGCCTTCGTCGAGGAGGTGAAGAGCCTGGCCCCCCAGATCAGGCCAGCCATACTGGCGCCCGTTCCGGCGGCCCAGGGGCAGCTGCGCCTGCTGGTGCAGGGCCATGGCCGGGAGCTGGAGATCAACCTGCACCAGCTGATCGCCTGGCTGATGGGGGACAGGGAGCGGCGGCGCGCCATTCCCTGGTTCAGGGCCGTCTACGTTGTCCTGAGTCTGGCCCTGTTTCTCATCGTCGGCACCCTCATCTGGCACGGGCTGGAACAGCTCTATCTGCTCCTGTGCGGCACCCAGCAGAACCGGCTGGGCGCCTTCAGCGCCATCATCTTCCTCACGCTCGCGCTGGCGGTGTTCGATCTCGGCAAGACCATCCTCGAAGAGGAAGTACTGCTGCATAAGGACATCTTCCGCCACAGCGCCATCCGGCGCACCATTACCCGCTTTATCGCCGCCATCCTGATCGCGGTCTCCATCGAGGGGTTGCTGCTGCTGTTCAAGGGATCCCTCGGCCAGAGCGAACTGCTCTGGCCTGCGGTGGGGGTGATGGGGTGCGCCGTGGGGTTGCTGCTGGCGCTGGGGCTCTATGTGTTTCTCGGTGCCAGGGCGGAAGCCGCACTGGTCGCCTCCAGCCAGCAGACCGCCCACTCGGAGGGGGCTGCCAGGGGCATCAGAAGACGCGCCAGGACCGGGCGAGCGGGATGACATACCAACGCGGGGTGCCCGTGCAGGCGGGCCTCGCCGACGCCAGCTAGCTCGTCGCCTCTGCCAGCGCGGGCGCTGGCTGTCGCTGCGCCGCACGCCAGGAGGCGTACATGGTCCAGGAGGTATAGATGACGATGAAAGCCACCAGCCATTTGAGCATCTCCATCTCCATGGATTTGACCAGCATGGCCGCCAGCACCACGCCGATGGGGCCGAAGATGGCCACAGCCAGCACGGCCCGCGCATCGAAAGCCCCCTTGCGAATGAAGGTCCCCGCCGAGAAGACGCTGAGCACGGCGGTGGATCCCATCATGATGGGGAAGGCCACCAGCGGGTTCATGCCGAGCAGATAGACCAGGGTCATGCAGGGGGCGAACAGGCCGATACCGACGTTCATCAGAGCTCCGAACAGGAAGTTGCCGGCAAGGGCGATCCCCAGCTTGTAACCGCTCAGCCCCATGGCCTCGCCACCGAGGGGGAAGAGCCCGAGCAGACCGGCAAAGATGAGACCGGCGACCACCAGCAGGGAGACCGCCATGACCAGCCGGATGGTCTGGCGATCAAAGGAAGCCACGTAACGGGCGCCCCAGGCCGCACCGGCCGCCGCAGCCGCCATCATGCTGATGAGGGTGACGGGATCCACGTTGACCACGCCGATGAAGATGAGAGCCTGGGTCACGGTCGGCAGCACGCACTGGCCGTTGAGGGTACCGGGCAGCACCCGATCATCGATCAGCCTGAACTGCTTGTAGCAGGCGGTCTTCACCGCAAAGCTCCCCACCCCCAGGGTATCGAGAAAATTGGCCACAAAACCGATGGCCGCCACCGGCCAGAAAGGGGTGGCTTCGAGCTGGCCATGACGCCGTTTGTGCCACCAGGCACGGACCAGCATAAAGAGAAAGACCAGGGCACAACCGATAAACAAGAGACGCAGAAAAGTGACAAGCATGGGGAGACCTCCAACAACGGGCGGCGATTCTAAGGCAGCGGAGGGAAAAAATCCTGGCCAGGATCATGAGACGACGGGTGCAAACGTTTGGCCGCGACTATTTTGGCTGGCAGAACCCGAATGGGGCTATCCATACTGGTTGGGAGGGCGACAGCCCGGGCTCATCGGGCGTAGTCCTGGTCATTTCGCGACGACCACAGCACCGGTGAGGCGTAAATGAAAGAAGGCGGGGTGACCCGCCTTCTTTTTTCATTCTCCGTCAGGCAATCCAGCGTGGCAGCCGGGGAGCCAGGCGGTCTATCAGGCGATCCGACACGGGAGTGAGCAACAGCAGCGGCAGGCAGATCAGGGAGAGGCAAAGAGCGCCCACATAGACGTCCGTCATCCAGTGCGCACCAGCCAGGATGCGGGGCGCAGAAAACAGGGGCACCATCACCACCGCAACCACCCCGGCCCAGCGCGACAGATAGCGCAGGGCAAAACCGGCGAAGATCATCAGGAAGAGGGCGTGATCACCGGGGAAGCTGTCACCGGCGGAGTCCTTGGTGGGAATCGCACTGATCTCGGTCAGGCGCAGAGCCCCGTCCACCATCAAGGTGGGGCTGGGACGGCTGACCGGCAACAGATGCCCGAGCTGATTGATCACCAGGGCCCCCAGCAGCATCACGACCCCCATGGCCACCAGACGACGGCGCTCCTGCCCGTCGGCACGGAAGAAGCAACCGGCGAGGATCCCGCCCATGCAGGCCAGCGCGGCCAGATCGAACAGGCGGTTGTTGGTGATGGCCACCAGATCGGCCCAACGGGGGGAGTGGCCAATCCAGCCATTGACCAACTGGAAGAGGGCGAGATCCCACCCATCCCAAGGGCCGTGCTCAGGCAGGGCGCCCCAACTGAAGGCGATGAGGCCCCCGGCCAGATAGAAAGGAATGAACTTGCTCATGCCGACGTGTCCTTCGAAAAACGCTCATTCTAGGCCAGCCGCAAGATGACTTGCATCACAAAAGTGTAAGAATTCGTGTAACAAAGGTATTCTATCGGCTCTTCTTTTGGCGCCGCCGACCGGGTGGGCAAGCGCGTCCCCTCCTTGGCTCTCCCACCGGTTGCGTCTAGTATGGGCGCTCCCTTCGTTCAGGATGATGATGATGCGCAGCTACCTTCGCATGATGTTGTTTGCCCTCGGTTTGCTGGCAGGTGTACAGATCCCCGGGCTGGTCGATCTCTACTTCCAGCGGCTGGATGCCCGGCTGCAGCAGGCCGGTCTGGCGCTGGCCCCCTTCCAGCGCACGGCGGACCAGCACTTCAATGGCGATCTGCAGGCGCTGGTCGCCCATTACGGTGCCAGCCAGGATCCCGTCTTCACCCAGGATGCCACCAGCCTCCAGCAACTGGTGAACCAGCAGCAGCACCTTCAGGGGGAGATCGCCGTGCGGGAGAGTCCCTGGTACCAGCAGCTCTCCCACCTGTTGCTGCGCGCCGATCCCGCCCTCTGGCAGGATACCCTGCACAACTACGGCTATGTGGTCCCCCTCAAACAGGCCGCCATTTTCTGCGGCGTGGCGGCGGGTCTGCTGGCCTCCTTGGCGGGGGATCTGCTGCTCGGCCTCCTGCTGCTGCCATTTCGCTCCCGCCAGCGCGTCCCCCGTCACGGCCTGCGCTGATCCCCTCTCACTGCCAACCGGGGTGCCCGCCCCGGTTGGCGGCTACTCGAAGGGTTCGAGATAGGCTTCTATGGCCTTCTTCAGCCAGACCAGCACCTTGCCGTGATGGGCGTTCTCCGACAGATAGACTCCGTAATCGCGCCACTGCAGACTGAACTTGTGCTTCAGGGTCAGCAGCTCCCCCTGGCGCAGCTGGCTCTGGATAAGGGGTGAAGGCAGCACCGCCCAGCCCAGACCATCCAGCACCGCATCCCGCATCAGTTCGAAACTCGACAACCCGATATGCTGCCCTCCGATGGGCAGCAGGCTCTTGACCGAAAACGCGTCCACATAGGAGAGAGTGACCTGGGTGTGATCGGTCAGATCCTGCTGCAACACCCGCTTCAGCCCAGCCAGCGGGTGGCTTGGCGCCACCACCATCAGGGTGCGGATCGGGTTGAGCACGTCGATGCAAAGACCGCTGCGCTCCTGTTCCTCGGTGATGAGGCCGAAGGCGGCATCCACGAACCCCTCTTCCACCAGGGCCGGCAGCTCCGGCTGTGAGGCCAGCACCAGGGAGATGCTGGTGCCCGGAAACTGGCGACGCAGCGCCCCCAGCATCTCGCGCCATACCACCTCGGGAATGGCGTCGTCCCGGGCTACCCGCAGCGCCACCTCGGCACCGGAGGCATGGTGCTCGCACTTGAGCTTCAGGCTGTTGGCGGCCTGCAACAGCCGCCGACAGTCGTCCAGCACTTGCTCGCCGATTTCGGTCAGCCGGCTCTGGTTCGCCCCTCGTTCGAAAAGTTCGACGCCAAGCTCCACCTCCAGGGTTGCTATCGCCGAGCTCACGGCGCTGCGACTCTTGCCAAGTCGTCTGGCGGCATTGGATATCGAACCACTGTCTGCTGTTTCTACAAAGAGTTGTATCTGATTTAGCTTCATGACTTCAAACTGGCGGCAGATTATTCCATCACCACCTTATCCCCTGGTCCGCCCCCAAGGCAAACAAGCAGCGACAGCTTTCTCGACGCTCAGCGATAACCTTGCCCGTTTCGGGTGCCGTTATCCTCTCTTCGTCGCAGCAACAGAAGGAAACTGCATGTCATCCCGTCCCCTGCTTTTGGCCCGCCTCTTCCTGACGGGGGCCATCCTGACCGAGGTCGCCGGCACCTCCTCCATGGCCTGATCCCAAAGAGCGAGAGCGGCTGGATCCACTATCTGCCGATGTGGCTCCTCATCACCCTCTCCTACCTGCTGCTCGCCAAGGCCGCCAGGACAATCTCCATTGGTATCGCGTTTGCGCTGTGGGAAGGGCTGGGGATCGCCCTCATCACCGCCGTCTCCGTCCTGTTCCTCGGCTACGAGCTGAGCATCCAGGAGTGGATCGGACTGGCGCTGGCCATAGTGGGGATTGTCATGGTGACCCTGGGCGAGACCCATGATGCACCAGCTCCCACCCACCAGAGGAGGGAAGCCCCATGCACCCGTTGATCATCGTACTGGGCGCCGCCCTGCTGGATATCGGCGCCAACATGGCAATCAACCGCTCCGTTGGTTTTCGCGACAAGGGGTGGGGCGTCCTCGGCATTCTGCTGGTGCTCTGTGCCTTCACGCTGCTCAGCGAGGCGGTCAGTACCGGCAAGATCGATCTGGCCGTGGCCTATGCCACCTGGGGCGCCATCGGCATCCTGGGCACCGCCCTCGGGGGCCTGCTGCTGTTCGGCGAGCGCCTCAGACCCGTCGGCTGGCTCGGCATGATGGTGATGGCGGTGGCGGTCGCCCTGCTGACCACAGCATGATCCCCTCTCCAACCCCATGAAAAAAGCCGCCCTGTTCCCAGGGCGGCCTTTTCATGGTCAAACCGATCACCCAGATTGCAGCAGGCAGCCTAACGCGCTGCCTCGTACAGCTCCAGCGGCAGGCCGTCGGGGTCGGCGAAGAAGGTAAAACGCTTGCCGGTCAGCTCGTCCACCCGCACCGGCTCCACTTCCACCCCGTGCTGCTCCAGGTGGGCGATGACCCAGTCGAGATCCGCCACCCGAAACGCCAGGTGGCGCAACCCGCACGCCTCCGGCCGGGAGGGGCGCGGTGGCGGCGCCGGGAAGCTGAACAGCTCCAGCTGGCTGCCGTCCGGCAGCGCCAGATCCAGCTTCCACGACTGACGCTCGGCCCGCAGGGTCTCGGCAATGATGGGCAACCCCAGCACCTGGTGATAGAAGTGGCGCGAACGCGGATAGTCGCTGGCGATGATGGCCACGTGATGGATGGCGTCAAACAGGGGAGTCGTCATGGGCACTCCTTGCAACACGGGCAGCCAGGGCTGCCCGTCGCAGTTAGTTGAAGAAACCGTTGAACCAGTTGTCCAGCGCGTTGACCGGGTTGGAGACCGGGCTGGCACAACTCATGGGCTCGGCCAGACCGGCCAGCTTGGCCGGCACCTGGAGACTGCCGGGACAATCACTGGCCACCCGGGCACCGCTCGAGCGGGAGAAGTTGGCCCAGCTCACCCCTTCGGGCATCTTCAGCCCCAGGCTGTTGACCCCTCGCTGGCTCATGTAGCCGCTGAACAGCTGCAAGGCGCCACTGGCACCGGTCAACCCGGCCGGGGTGTTGTCGTCACGGCCGACCCAGACACTCACCAGCTCGTTGTTGTCCATCCCGGCAAACCAGGAGTCTCGCAGCTCGTTGGTGGTACCGGTCTTGGCGGCCATGGTGGCCCCGGGGAACTTGGCACCGAGCGCCCGGGCCGTCCCCTGGCTCACCGTCTTGGTCATGGCGAACAGGGTCAGCCAGCTTGCCTGGGGATCCGTCACTCGCTTGGCCGCTTCGTCATGCTGGTAGAGCTGGCGCCCCTCGCCATTCACCACGGCCCGGATGGCCGACAGGGGCTGGGTCAACCCCTGGTTGGCAATGGGCAGGTACATCTGGTTCACCTCCATGGGCGAGAGCGCCACCGCCCCCAGCACCAGGGACGGATAGGGCTGGATCTCCTGCTGCACCCCCAGCTTGTGCAGGGTGTCCACCACCTTGTCCAGGCCTATCTGCATCCCGAGGTTGACGGTCGGCACGTTGAGGGAGCTGGCGAGCGCCTCCATCAGGGGCACGCTCTGGCGGAACTTGCGGTCGTAGTTCTGCGGCGTCCAGATCTGGCCATCCTGGCCGCGAATCCGGATCGGCTGATCTTTAAGCGGCGTGCCCAGGGTCAGGCCGTTGGAGAGGCCGGTCAGGTAGACCGCCGGTTTGACCAGGGAGCCAATCTGACGGCGGGCATCCAGCGCCCGGTTGAAGCCGGCGTAGCGGGGATCCCGTCCCCCCACCATGGCGACCACCTCGCCCTTGTGCCAGTCGGAGACCACCATGGCCGCCTCCAGCTTCTTCTTGCCACGCTGCTTCTCGATGGTGGCCAGACCCGACTCCACCGCCTGCTCGGCGGCGTGCTGGGCGATGGGATCCAGACTGGTGAAGATCTTGAGGCCGGACTGCTTGAGCAGATCCGGGCCGAAGCGGTTCTGGATCTCCCGCTTGAGCAGCCCCATGAAGGCCGGGGTACGGCCATAGCTCATCTGGCCGCGGGCGATGATGCCAAGGGGCTGCTTGCTGGCCAGGTCATACTCGGCCTGGGTCAGGCTGCCGTGATCCGCCAGCAGTTTCAGCACCAGATCCCGGCGCGCCTTGGCCCGGTCGGGGAATCGCCAGGGATCGTAATAGGAGGGGCCCTTCACCATGCCCACCAGCAGGGCCACCTGATCGATGTCCAGCTCGTTGACCGGAATACCGAAGTAGAAGTAGGAGGCGAGCCCGAAGCCGTAGACCCCCTGGGAGAAGTTCTGCCCCAGATAGACCTCGTTGAGGTAGGCCTCCAGGATCTCGTCCTTGCTGTAGCGGTAGTCGATGAGCACCGCCATGTAGGCTTCCTGCAGTTTGCGCCACAGGCTGCGCTCACGGGTCAGGAAGAAGTTCTTGGCGAGCTGCTGGGTGAGCGTACTGCCCCCCTGCACAGTGCGACCCGCCAGCAGGTTGGCTGCCATGGCGCGCATGATGGCCACCGGCGAGACACCGCCGTGCTGGTAGAAGTCCCTGTCTTCCGTGGTGAGCAGCGTCACCAGCAGGCTGTCCGGCACCTCGGAAAGGCGCACCAGCAGGCGGTCTTCCCGATCCTCGGTGTTGAGGCGATCGAGCAGCACCGGGTCCATCTGGGCATAGCCGAGCTGGCGCTGGTTCTCCAGGGACTGGATCCCCTCGAGGCGCGCCCCGTTGAAGGTGAGACGCAGGCCACGGGCGCCGTCGGCACCGTCGTGGAACTCGAACGGCCGGCGCACCAGCTCGATGCGGTTGCCGCTCACCGCGTACTCACCCGGGGTATGAGGCTGACGCACCTGCTTGTAGCTCAGCATGTTGAGCTCGCGCAGCATCTGGGTCTGGGAGAGCCGCTGGCTGGGATAGAGCTCCAGCGGGCGGCTGTAGACCATCACCGGCAACTGCCACTTCTCGCCGTCGAAGCGCTCGCGCACCTTGGTGTCGAGATAGATGCCAAACACCACCATGAAGGCCGCCACCACCAGAGAGAGCTTGAAGCCCAGCCAGAACAGGGTGCGCCAGATGGTGCGTTTGGGCGCTGCCTTCTTGGGCGTGCGCTTGCGTCGTTGGGTTGCCATAAATCCTCTTGTCGTTCTCCTCGCCATCCCGCTGATGCGAGCGGCCTGCGATGCCTGTTGTGGAGGGGGCTGTGCCACCGCCATCTTGTTCTGATCGTACCGACCGATCACTGCCCCGTCGGCTACTCCTGCAATCCCATTTTCTTCTTGGTCACCCGGGTCGGCATCGCCTCCAGCGGGTTGTCCGGCCAGTAGTGACGGGGGTAGCGCCCCTTCATCTCTTTTTTCACCTGCTCATAGGATCCCGCCCAGAAGGCGGCGAGATCCGCGGTGATCTGCAAGGGGCGCTGGGCCGGGGAGAGCAGCTCCACCACCAGGGGCACCCGGCCATCGGCCACGCATGGGGTGGCACCCAGCCCGAACATCTCCTGGATGCGCACCGGGATCGCCGGCGCCTGACCCGGCTGGTAGCGGATCCGCACCCGGCTGCCGGTCGGTGCGGTGAAGTGGCTCGGCAGCGCCTCGTCCAGCCGCCTTGGCAGGGGCCAGGGCAGAGACTGGCGCAGGATGTCGCTCATGTCGAGCCGCTTCAACTGCTCCAGCCGGGTCATGCCGCTCACCGCTGGCAGCAGCCACTGCTCGAGGTCGGCCAGCAGGCTCTCCTCATCCATGGCGGGCCAGGCTTCGTCGGGCAGCCAGTCGCGGGCGCAGCGCAAGCGGGCCAGCAGCCCCTCGCTACTCTCGTCCCAGGGCAGCACGTGCAGCCCCTTGCGCCGGATGCCTTGCAGCAGGCAGCGCCCCTTCTGTTCATCGGAGAGATCCGTCAGCGGCCGCTGGCCGAGCACCAGCTCGCCGAGCACCTGCTGGCGCTCCGCACGCACCCGTTCCTCCCGATCGTCCCAGTCGAACCACTGGCGCTCGCCGACCAGCTCGGGCAGCTGGCGCACCAGCTCATCCAGCGCCACCGGCTCGGCGATGAAGATGCGGCTGCCGCGCTCGTTCTGACCCATTTCGACGGCCACGATGGCCCCCTGCCCCTGGCAGGGATGTCCTTCTACCAGATCGCAGCTCACCCCGCCACTGAGCTGATAGCGGCTGCCACTGCGCAGCTTGCCGATGCGATCGGGCCAGGCGAGGGCGCACAGCAACCCCAGCCATTGACCCTGCGGGCTGCTTGCCCGCACACCGAGCCGCTCGAACCAGCGGGCCGCCCCCTGGCGCAGGGCGCCCTGACGGCGGTGGAACAGCACTGACAGGCGCTCCGATCCTCGCAGATCTTCTTCCAGCAACGCCACCAGGAAAGCCGCATCGGCGACAATCCCTGTCAGACCCTCGGATTCCAGCTCCCGGGCCCGCAGCAACATGCGGGCGAGGCGGGGATGGGTGCCGAAGGCCGCCATGGCACGGCCTGCCGGGGTAAGTTGTTGCTCACCCTCCGGGGCCATGGCGCCCAGGGCCACCAGCAACCGCCGGGCGCTGGCCACGGCGGCAGAGGGCGGCATGTCCAGCAGGGGCAGCGCCTCCACCCGGGCCCCCCACTGGGCGGCGTCCATCAGCAGGCCGGTGAGCTCTTGCGTCAGGATGTCGGGGGGACTCTGCTCGGCGAGGCGCTCCTGCACCTCGCAGCTCCAGAGCCGGTAGCAGACGCCGGGGCCAAGCCGCCCTGCCCGCCCCGCCCGCTGGGTGGCGGAGGCTTTGGCGATGGGCCGGGTCTCCAGCCGGGTGACGCCGCTCTTGATATCGAAGGTGGCGCGCCGCTCCAGCCCGCTGTCGATGACCACGGAGATCCCCTCGATGGTGAGGGAGGTCTCCGCCACGTTGGTGGTAAGCACCAGCTTGCGACGACCCGCAGGCGCAGGCTCGATGGCCGCTTGCTGGGCCGCGAGGTCAAGACGGCCATAGAGGGGAGCCAGGGTCACATCCCCTGGCAACCGCCCTTCCAGCCACTGTGCCAGCCGCTCTATCTCCCCCTGTCCCGGCAGGAACACCAGGGCACTGCCAGTCTGACTGGCGAGCGCCTCCAGCACCACGGCGCCGACCTGGGGTTCCAGCCACTGCTGGCGATTGGCGGGGCGATAGTGGTACTCGATGGGAAAGCCGCGCCCCTCGGAGCGCACCACGGGGGCGCCTGGCAGCAGGCGCTCCAGGGCCATACCATCCAGGGTGGCGGACATCACCAAGAGCTTGAGATCATCGCGCAACCCCTGCTGGCTTTCGATGGCGAAGGCCAGCGCGGTATCGGCGTGCAGGCTGCGCTCGTGGAACTCGTCAAAGATGACGAGCGACACGCCGGTGAGCTCAGGATCCTGCTGCAGCATCCGGGTCAGCACCCCCTCGGTCACGATCTCGAGCCGGGTCTGGCTGCTGGTGCGGCTCTCCCCGCGCACTCGCAGGCCGATGCGCTCGCCCACCTTCTCCCCCAGCTGACGCGCGAGGAAGCTCGCGATGTTGCGCGCCGCGAGGCGCCTGGGCTCCAGCATGATGATGCGCCCGGGCAGCCGGTGCTGGCGCACCAGCTCCAGGGGCAGCAGGGTCGATTTGCCCGCGCCGGGGGGCGCCTGCAGGATCACGCTGGTATGGCTGTCGAGGGCTGCAAAGAGTTCGGGCAACACCGGGACGATGGGGAGGGAAGACAAAGCGATGGGCACCTTCTGTGACACTTCTGAAAAGGGGTCCATTCTGCCACAGCCTCCCGGCCATCGTAAGCGCCCCTGCCGGGCAGGGGCAGGAAGCGTCAGGTGCAACACGGCAAGACATCCCGGGAGCGGCTGCCATAGAATGGCCCTTATCCGATGCCCATCACGAGGACCAACACGCCGCATGTCCAAACTCTTCTTTGCCCTGCCCCTGCCAGAGCTTGCCCCCGAGCTTGCGACCTGGCGAGACCAGCGCCCCTGGCCCGGCCAGCCGGTGCCCGAGAGCAACCTGCACCTGACCCTGGCCTTTCTCGGGGAGGCCGACGAAACGACCCAGGCTCGCCTGATCGCGGCCGCCGAGCGACAGCACTGCCCCCCTTTCACCGTCCATCTGGATCAGACCGGCTGGTTTCAGCGCGCCAAAGCCGCCTGGGTGGGGCCCGGTGAGTGGCCGAACGAGCTGACCGTGCTCGCGAGGGCACTGCGCCGCCACGGTGAAAAACTCGGGCTGGGCAACGGCGAGCAGGGCTATCGCCCCCACGTCACCCTGTCGCGCAAGGCGGGCGAGGCCCCCGGCGAGCTGCCTGCGCCGGATTTTCTGCTCAGGGCCGATCGCTTCTGCCTCTATCAATCCGTCAGCACGCTGGACGGCGTCCACTACGAACCGCTCGCCTGCTGGCCCCTGCGGGCCCGTGTCAAAAACCCGCACCGCGAGGAGCTCACCCCATGATCTTCGATCCCCCCCTGCAGTCCGGGCAGCTGATCTCCCGCTACAAGCGCTTCCTGACGGATGTGGCGCTCGACAACGGCGAGGTGATCACCATCCACTGCGCCAATACAGGTGCCATGACCGGCTGCGCCCTGCCGGGCACCCGGGTCTGGTACTCCACATCCGACAACCCCAAGCGCAAGCTGCCAAACAGTTGGGAAATCGCCGAGAGCCCGGCGGGTCACTTCATCTGCGTCAACACGGCCCGTGCCAACCAGATCGCCCGGGAGCTCATCGAACAGGGCGCCCTCGCCCCCCTGGCAGGCTATGCCAGGCTGCGCACCGAAGTGAAATACGGGGAAGAGAACAGCCGCATCGACCTGCTGCTGGAAGATGACCACAGGCCGGATTGTTACATCGAGGTGAAATCCGTCACCCTGCTCGACGAGCGGGAGCAACCCGGCATGGGGTACTTCCCCGATGCGGTCACCACCCGCGGCGCCAAGCACTTGCGTGAATTGATGGCCATGAAGGCGGCAGGGCACCGGGCCGTGCTGCTGTTCATGGTATTGCACTCCGGCATCGCGAGAATGCGCCCTGCAGCCCATATCGATCCGCACTATAGTCAGCTTGTTGAACAGGCGATGGCGGCAGGGGTTGAAATTTTATGCTATCGCCCCCATGTTGGGGTGCAGGGCATGGTGGCTCAGGATTTTATCCCATTTGAATCTGACCATATGCTACCCGAGGGCAGAGAATAAATGCAGAAGTGGGTAACATTATTGATAAGGCTTGTTTGCCTCCCGTTGACCCTTCTGCTATAGATGTCGCCCTCAATTTATGGATGGCACGGGTAGCGTGCTGAATTAGGAGACAGGGCATGCCAACAGGCGAAAACAGGAAATCTCTGGGCCCCCTGGCCATTGCGGGTGTAGAGCCTTACCAGATGAAAGCCGGTGAGGAGTACATGAATGACCAACAGAAGGTACATTTTCGCAAGATCCTGGGAGCCTGGCGCAACCAACTGATGCAGGAAGTTGACCGCACCGTCGACCACATGAAGGATGAGGCTGCCAACTTCCCGGATCCCGTGGATCGCGCCGCGCAAGAAGAAGAGTTTGCTCTCGAACTGCGCACCCGCGACCGTGAACGCAAGCTGATCAAGAAGATCGAGAAAACCTTGCTGCTGCTCGAAGAAGATGACTTCGGTTACTGCGAGCATTGCGGCATCGAGATCGGCATCCGCCGTCTGGAAGCCCGTCCGACCGCAGACCTCTGCGTGGACTGCAAGACGCTGGCCGAGATCAAGGAAAAACAGATGGCTGGCTGATGCCGCCCATCCACAGAAACGAAAAGGGAGCCCAGGCTCCCTTTTTTATTGAGCTTTTGGTCGGGCCGTCCCAGAATGCAGCCTCAATGCATCGCTTACCCGAATTGCCATGGTCATGACCCCCCCACCCTCCCGACGCCCCTATGTGGGCCGCTTCGCCCCCTCACCGTCCGGTCCGCTCCACTTCGGATCCCTGGTCGCCGCCCTTGGCAGCTTCTTGCAGGCCAGGGCGCAGCAGGGACGCTGGCTGGTGCGCATCGAAGACATCGACCCCCCGCGGGAGATGCCGGGAGCGGCTGACCTTATCCTCACCACCCTGGAGGCACACGGTCTTGGCTGGGATGGGGAGGTGATGTTCCAGAGCGCGCGCCATGGCCGCTATGACGAGATCATCGATCAGCTCTATCGGGCCGGGGATCTCTACTGGTGCCGCTGTACCCGGCGCGAAATCATGGCCGCAGGGGGGTTCTACAACGGCCATTGCCGCGCCCTGGGGCTGACCGCCGAGGGGTGTGCCGCCCGTTTGCGCCAGCACCACCCGGTCTATCGGTTCGAGGATGCGCTTCAGGGAGAGATCTCCGTCCCCGCAGCGCTGGCGGAGGAGGACTTCATCGTGCGCCGCCGGGACGGGCTCTACGCCTACAACCTGGCGGTGGTGGTGGATGACATGGACAGCGGCATCACCGAGATCGTCCGCGGCGCCGATCTGCTGGAACCCACGGTGCGCCAGATTGCCCTCTACCAGACTCTGGGGGCTGCCGTCCCCGATTGGGTGCACCTGCCGCTGGCGGTGCAAGCGGATGGCAACAAGCTCTCCAAGCAGAACCATGCGCCCGCGCTGTCGCAGGACGAGGTACGACCGGCCCTGTGGCAGGCGTTGTACTTTCTCGGTCAGTGCCCGCCGCCCGAGCTGATGGCGAGCCGGATCGACGAGATCATCGGCTGGGGCATCGCCCACTGGCAGCTGGCCCGGGTGCCCCGCCAGCAGAAGATCCCGCAAGGGCAAAGCTAGCCCCGGCTGCATTTCTTGCCCCAAAAGGACCAATCAAGGGGAAGCAGGCCACACCGTTTCTCATTTGGTTGGGGCTGAGCTATGATAGGCCGCTATTTTTTTGGCCTCCCGTCAATTTGAAGTCATAACGAGGTGTACCATTTTTTCCCAGATCGCAAACTTTTGCCGCAAAGTGCTCGGCAAGGAAGACGGCGAGCAGTCGGTGGAGTCCCCCATTCCGGCCCGTGTCGCCGGACAGCGCCGTACCTTGAGCCGTGACCAGCACCCGATTTCGCGCAAAGAGATCAGCGAGAATGCCCTCAAGGTGCTCTATCGCCTGAACAAGGGGGGCTATGAGGCCTACCTGGTCGGCGGCGGCGTCCGTGACCTGCTGCTCGGGAAGACCCCCAAGGATTTCGACATCGCCACCGACGCGACGCCGGAACAGATCAAGGCGCTGTTCAGCAACTGCCGCCTGATTGGCCGCCGTTTCCGCCTGGCCCACATCGTCTTTGGTCGTGACGTGATCGAAGTGGCCACCTTCCGGGGCCACCACCATCAGGTCAATACCAGCAAGCATGTGTCGGCCCAGTCCGATGAAGGCATGCTGCTGCGGGACAACGTCTACGGCACCATCGAAGAGGATGCCGAGCGTCGCGACTTTACCGTCAACGCCCTCTACTACAGCGCCAAGGATTTCACCCTGCACGATTTCGAGGGTGGGCTGGAAGACCTGGCCGCGCGCAGACTGGAGCTCATCGGCGACCCCGAGACCCGCTACCGGGAAGATCCGGTGCGCATGCTGCGCGCCGTGCGCTTCGCCGCCAAGCTCGACATGACCATCAGCCCGCGCACCGCCGCCCCCATCCGGGAGCTGGCCCCGCTGCTGCAGGACATCCCGGCCGCCCGCCTGTTCGAAGAGACCCTCAAGCTGTTCCTGGCGGGGGACGGTCTGGCCACCTACAAGCTGCTGCGGGAATACGGGCTGTTCCAGCCGCTGTTCCCCCAGGTAGCCGCCCTGTTCACCCCCCACGGCAACTCGCCCTACGAGCAGTTCATCGAGCAGGCGCTGATGGACACCGATACCCGGGTCCGTGAAGAGAAGCGCGTCACCCCCGCCTTCCTCTACGCCACCCTGCTGTGGGGCGCCGTCGAGGCCCGCGGCCGCGTGCTGGAAAACGAGAGCGGTCTGCCCTGGTACGATGCCTTCATGCTGGCCATCAACGAGGTGCTGGACAACCAGGTGCGGATCATCGCCGTGCCGCGCCGCTTCACCACGGACGTGCGCGACATCTGGGCCCTGCAGCAGCGCCTGACCCGCCGCCAGGGCAAGCACCCCGAGCGCGCCATGGAGCACCCGAAATTCCGTGCGGCCTTCGACTTCCTGTTGCTGCGCAACCGGGTCGAGCGCGGCCTCGGCGAGCTGGCGAGCTGGTGGGAGCGCTATGTAGCCTCCAACCCGGACGTGCGCCCGCAACTGCAACGGGAGGCGACCCGCCGCCCGGCGAGCGGCGAGCGCGCCGACTCCCGCAGCGGTGATGGCGAGAAACGCAGCGGCAATGGCCGCAACCGCCGTCGCCCCCGTCGCCGCAAGCCGAAGTCTGCAGAGTAAGGATCCGCCGATGATCGAGGTCTTCGTCGCCATCGGCTCCAACCTGGCCGACCCCCTCGGCCAGGCTCGTCGCGCCATCGCCGCGCTGGCAACCCTGCCCGAGTCAGAGCTGCGGCAGACCTCCCACCTTTACGGCAGCCGCCCCATGGGTCCTGCGGATCAGCCGGACTACGTCAATGCCGTGGCGCGCCTTGCCACCCGCCTCAGCCCTCTGGCGCTGCTGGACGAGCTGCAGCGCATCGAGCAGGCACAGGGGCGAGTGCGCAAGGATGAGCGCTGGGGCCCCCGGACCCTGGATCTCGATCTGCTGCTGTACGGTGACGAGGTCATCCGACATGAGCGCCTGACGGTGCCTCACTATGGCATGAAGGAGCGGGAGTTCGTCCTGCTGCCCCTTGCCGAGATAGCCCCCTCCCTGGTGCTGCCCTGCGGCACCCCGCTCACCGAACTGGTTGCCCGCTGCCCGCGCAATGGACTCGCGATCCTGGCCGGTGCGGCAGGCGAGTAGAGAAGAGTAGGAACAACGTAATGAGCAAGATCACCACTACCCACCTGCAGAAGATGAAGCAGGACGGACAGAAAATCACCGCCATCACCGCCTATGACGCCACCTTCGCCAAGCTGTTCGACGACGAGGGCGCCCAGGTGCTGCTCATCGGCGACTCCCTCGGCATGGTATTGCAGGGCGGAGACGACACCCTGGCGGTCAGCATGGACGAGATGATCTATCACACCCGCTGCGTGGTACGCGGTACCACCAATGCCCTGGTGGTGACCGACATGCCGTTCATGAGCTACGCCACCCCGGAGCAGACCTACCAGAACGCGGCGCGCCTGATGGCGGCCGGTGCCCGCATGGTGAAGATGGAAGGGGGGGACTGGCTGTGCGACTCCATCCGCCACCTGACCCGTAACGGGGTGCCGGTGTGCGGCCATCTCGGCCTGACCCCGCAATCCGTCCACGTGTTTGGCGGCTTCAAGGTGCAGGGGCGCGACGAATTCCACGCCCAGGAGATCTACCGCCAGGCACTGGAGCTGCAAGCGGCCGGCATCCAGTTGCTGGTGCTCGAGTGCGTGCCCGTCTCTCTGGCAGAGCGCATCACCAAGGCGCTGCGCATTCCGGTGATCGGCATCGGTGCCGGCCCTGCCACCGACGGCCAGATCCTGGTGATGCACGATGCCTTCGGCATCACCTCCGGTTATGTGCCCAAGTTCACCAAGAACTTCCTGGCCGAGACCGGTGACATGCGTGCCGCCATTCGTCTCTATGTGAAGCAGGTGAGCGAGGGGACCTTCCCTGGCCCCGAGCACTGCTTCAACTGACTTTCTGTCGTCATGAGCGCGGGGGTCTGTGCCCCCGTCTCGCCCTCTCCCCTGACGACCCCCTCTTTTATTGATTCATCTGAAGGTGAACTGACGATGTTGGTTGTGAACAATCCCGCCGCGCTGCGCGAGCAGATCGGTCAATGGCATCGCGAAGGCCGCGCCATCGCATTCGTGCCCACCATGGGCAATCTGCATCAGGGTCATCTCACCCTGGTCGAGGAGGCCCGCCGCCATGGTGACAAGGTGGTGGTCAGCATCTTTGTGAACCCCTTGCAGTTCGACAAGGCCGAGGATCTCGCCAACTACCCCCGCACCCTGGAGCAGGATTGCGCCGCCCTGGAGGCCGCCGGTGTGGACCTGGTCTTCACCCCGACGCCGGAGATCATGTATCCCCAGGGGCTCGCCAGCCAGACCTTCGTCGAGGTGCCCGGCCTCTCCAGCCTGCTGGAAGGGGCGCTGCGTCCGGGGCATTTTCGCGGGGTCAGTACCGTGGTCACCAAGCTGTTCAATCTGGTACAGCCGAACGTGGCCTGCTTTGGCGAGAAGGATTACCAGCAGCTCGCGCTCATTCGCAAGATGGTGGCCGACATGGCCATGCCCATCGAGATCGTGGGCGTGCCGACCGTGCGGGCCGAAGACGGGCTGGCCCTCTCTTCGCGCAACGGCTATCTGACCGCTGCCGAACGGGCCATCGCCCCCGAGCTCGCGCGCACCATGAACTGGATTGCCGGGCAGATTGAAGCGGGGAACAGTCACCTCCCCTCCCTGGTTGCCCAGGCCAGCCAGCGCCTCGACAACGCGGGATTCAGGACAGATGCCATTGACATCGTCGATGCCGACACCCTGGAATCCGCAAGCGCCGAGAGCCAGCGCCTGGTGATCCTGATGGCCGCCTATCTGGGCAAGGCCCGCCTCATCGACAACCGGGTCGTCGCCCTGCGGGGTTGAGACACGGCAAGGAGACCACGATGTCCAAGAAGGTTTACTGCATCGCCCAGTTCCAGCCCAAGCCGGGCCAGGAGCAGGCCCTGTTCCGCGTCCTGCAAGGGCTCGAACCCGACACCCTGCGTGAAGATGGCTGCCTGCAGTACATCGTCACCCGCCATATCCAGAGCCCCTTTGCCGAGGGGGAGAGCTTCCCCATCGTCTTCAACGAGATCTGGCGCGACATGGCGAGCTTCGAGACCCACTGCCAGCGCGCCGGTATCAAGGCCTTCTTCGAGCGCTACTGCCTCGCGGATGATGGCCTCGCGGCCAAGTGGAACGTCTGCGTCTACAGCGACGAGCCCGCGGACTACGATGCCCCGGCGCTCTGAGACCGACATGTGCAAATAAAAAGGCGCCCGAGGGCGCCTTTTTGCTGGCAGGTGCTGCGCCTCAGTGGCGCAGACCGGTGCCGCGGGAGATGAGCCACCAGGCCATCCCGTAGAGCACCAGGATGAAGCCGATGATGATGAGATAGGCGGTGCCCAGGGGCACGTCGGAGATCCCGAGGAAGCCGTAGCGGAAGGCGTTCACCATGTAGATGATGGGGTTCACCTGGGAGACCCCCTGCCAGAACGGCGGCAGCAGGGTGATGGAGTAGAAGACGCCCCCCAGATAGGTCAGGGGAGTCAGGATGAAGGTCGGGATGATGCTGATGTCATCGAACGACTTCGCGAACACCGCGTTGATGAGCCCCCCCAGGGAGAAGAGGATGGAGGTGAGCAGCACGGTCACGCAGACGCTGAACAGGTGATGGATCTGCAGCGGCACGAAGAACAGCGACACCAGGGTGACGATGAGGCCGACACAGAGGCCGCGCGCCACGCCACCGCCCACATACCCCGCGATGATGATGTAGTTGGGCACCGGCGCCACCAGCAGCTCCTCCACGTTGCGCTGGAACTTGGCGCTGTAGAAGGAGGAGGCGACGTTGGAGTAGGAGTTGGTGATGACCGACATCATGATGAGGCCGGGCACGATGAACTCCATGTAGCTGAAGCCCCCCATGTCACCGATGCGCGAGCCGATGAGGTTGCCGAAGATGACGAAGTAGAGGCTCATGGTGATGGCGGGCGGCACCAGGGTCTGGATCCAGATCCGGGTGAAGCGGCTCACTTCCTTGGCCAGAATGCTCTTGAAGGCGATGTAATAGGTCATGGGGTTCATGCTTTGCGACCCTCCTCTACCAGATTGACGAACAGCTCTTCCAGCCGGTTCGCCTTGTTGCGCATGCTGAGCACCTTCACCCCCTGGGCGGAGAGCTGCTCGAACAGGCTGTTGAGGGACTGGCTCTTCTCCAGCTCCACTTCCAGGGTGTTCTCATCCTGCATCCGGCCGTTGAACTCGGGCAGGGCCGGTACGCTGGAGCCCGGCACCAGATCCAGCAGGAAGGTCTCGCGACCCAGCTTGCCGAGCAGGCTCTTCATGCTGGTGTTCTCGATGAGGCGGCCCTTGTCGATGATGCCGATGTTGCGGCACAGCATCTCGGCCTCTTCTAAGTAGTGGGTGGTCAGGATGATGGTCACCCCCTGCTCGTTGAGATCCTTGAGGAAACTCCACATGGAACGGCGGATCTCGATGTCCACCCCGGCGGTCGGCTCATCCAGGATCAGCAGTTTGGGCTCATGCATCAGGGCGCGGGCGATCATCAACCGGCGCTTCATGCCACCGGAGAGAGTGCGGGCGGCCATGTCGCGCTTGTCCCACAGATCGAGCTGGCGCAGGTACTTCTCGGCGCGCACCTTGGCCTCGGCCCGCGGCACTCCATAGAAACCAGCCTGGTGAGTCACTATCTGGCTCACCTTCTCGAACTGGCTGAAGTTGAACTCCTGGGGCACCAGGCCGAGCTGGGACTTGGCTAGCTCCAGATCGGTATCGATGTCATGACCGAATACCTTCACCTTGCCGGCACTCTTGTTGACCAGTGAGCTGATCACGCCGATGGTGGTGGATTTGCCCGCCCCGTTGGGACCGAGCAGGGCGAAGAAATCCCCCTGTTTGACGGTGAGATCGATGCCCTTGAGGGCTTCGACGCCCCCCTGATAGGTCTTCTTCAGACCGCTGATTTCCAATGCGTTCATTGCAACCCCTGTGATGGATGAGCCCATCTCGAGACAGAAAAGGCGGCTGTGACGCCGCCTGAAGACAGTCGATGGCGGGCCGGCCAGCCTGCCTTGCTACTTCGGACCCGGCTTACTCTTGCGGTACCACCTTGCCGATGAAAGGCAGGTTACGGTACTTCTGGGCGTAGTCAATGCCACAGCCCACCACGAACTCGTCCGGGATGGAGAAACCAAGCCAGTCCACCGGCACCTGAACCTCGCGGCGGGACGGTTTGTCCAGCAGGGTGCAGATGGCCAGGGATTTCGGCTCGCGCAGGGAGAGGATCTCGCGCACCTTGTTGAGGGTGTAACCGGTGTCGATGATGTCCTCCACGATCACCACGTCCTTGCCTTTGATGTCGTCATCCAGATCCTTGAGGATGCGCACGTCACGGGTGCTGTGCATACCGGAGCCGTAGCTGGAGGCAGTCATAAAGTCCAGGGTGATGGGCAATTGGCACTGACGGCAGAGATCCGCCAGGAAGACGCAGGAGCCGCGCAGCAGGCCTATCATGACCACTTCCTCGGAGCCCTGGTAACGGGCGGTAATCTCTTCACCCAGCGTGGCGATCCGGGCTGCAACCTCGGCCTCGGGGATCATCACCTCGACAATGTGTTTCATCACATACTCCAATAATGACCAAAGGGTTATTGGCCGTTCATTAACGTCAAAACCGAGGATTCTACCACTCCAACCAGTGGGAGTCAGGCATACGTGATGCTTTTATCGGCTTATTTTAATTGATAGAGTTAGCAAGCCTTCGGGCATTATCGGTGACAATACTATAAACACCATAATCAATAACTATTAGATGAAAAAACTATGGAACCACGCGCAGAAATAAGACGTCGAACCCGGCTTTCGCCGGAGGCTCGCCGTGATCAATTGATGGAGTGTGCCGTCGAGGTATTTTCCCGTCGCGGCATCGGCCGTGCGGGGCATGCCGAGATAGCCGAACAGGCAAAGGTCTCGGTTGCGACCGTTTTTAACTATTTCAATACTCGTGAAGATCTGGTCGACGAAGTGCTGACAGAAATCGAAGCCTTCGTACAGCAGCTCCTCGAACAGGCCTACAACGGTCAGGGCTCCGCCAGGGAGAGCATTCACCGCCACGTGAAGCTGTTCGTTGACGCCGCCTATGACAAGCCCGATCACGCCAGCATCTGGCTGGAGTGGAGCTCCTCGGTGCGGGAAGAAGTGTGGCCTCGCTACACCCGGCTGCTGGACAAGGCGCTGGAGCGCATTGCCCCCCACCTGCAACGGGCCATCGACAACGGCGAGATCCAGAGCGTGCTGTCGGCGCAGGATCTGGCCCGCTCCCTGACCGGTTTTGGCTATGTGATGATGCAGATGATCAATCAGCCGCAGCGTCCGAGCCGGGAAGAGGTGACGGATTTCCTGTTCAAGTACGTGACGGCCCCCATCCAGGCCAGCTGACTCGCGCAGATGTTGACAAAGCGGCGCCGGGCTTTACGCCCGGCGCCGCTTTTTTGTCCGCTCCCCACCGTATCAGTGGCTGGCATAACCCCAGCGACTGGTCAACTCATGCTCGACACCCAGGTGGTCGAGGATGCGGGCGACCATGAAGTCCACCAGATCCTCGATGCTTTTGGGTTCATGGTAGAACCCTGGCGCCGCCGGCATGATGGTCACGCCAAGACGGGCAAGCTTGAGCATGTTCTCCAGATGGATCGCCGAGAAGGGGCTCTCCCGGGGCACCAGAATCAGCTGGCCCCGCTCCTTGATCACCACGTCCGCCGCGCGCTCCAGCAGGTTGTCCGAGGTGCCGTTGGCAATGGCCGAGACGGTGCCCATGGAGCAGGGGCAGACCACCATCTGTTTGGGGGCCGCCGAGCCGGAAGCCACCGGCGAGAACCACTCCTCCTTGCCACAGGCGACGATCTGACCCTCTTTGGCACCATAATGGCGACAGAGGTACGCCGACAGCTCCTTGGGGGAGCCCGGCCAATCCTGCTGCTGCTCGGTCTTGAGCACAACCCTGGCCGCCGAGGAGGCGAGCAGGAAGACCCGATAGTCCGCCAGCACCAGGCATTTCAGCAGGCGCAGGGCATAGGGAGCGCCGGAGGCGCCGGTCAGCGCCAGGGTGATGGCCTTGTTCATGATGCGCTCTGCAGCTCCTTGAGGCGGGCGATCAGCTTGTCGTGAATGCCGCCGAACCCGCCGTTGCTCATGATCAGAATATGATCCCCTGGGCGGCTCTCGGCCACCAGGGCGCCAATCAGGGCATCAAGGGCCTCGAATACCCGGGCAGGCCGGGTCATGTGGCCCGTCACCTCCCCCAGATCCCAGCCGATGTTGGGGGGCTGGAAGAAGAACACCTCGTCGGCACCGTCGAAGCAACCGGCCAGCTCCTCCTTGTGAACCCCGAGCTTCATGGTGTTGGAGCGGGGCTCCAGCACCGCCAGGATGCGGGCCTTACCCACCTTGGCGCGCAGGCCGCCCAGGGTGGTCTCGATGGCGGTGGGGTGGTGGGCGAAGTCGTCATAGACGCTGATGCCGGCCACTTCCCCTTTCAGCTCCATGCGCCGCTTGGGGGACTTGAACTGGCAGAGGGCGTTGATCCCGTGCTCCACCATGACACCGGCATGACGGGCGGCGGCGATGGCCATCAGACCATTGTTGACGTTGTGCTCTCCGATGCACTCCCAGTGCACCTCCCCCTGTTTTTCACCATCCAGCCACACCTCGAAGGCAGAGCCGTCATCGGCCAGCTTCACCGCCTTCCACTTGGCGTCGTCCTGGCCCACCAGCTCCACCTCGCTCCAACAGCCCATCTCGCGCACGGCGGTAAGGTTGTCATCGCCTTTGGGGAAGAGCACCCGGCCGTTGCTCGGAACGGTGCGCATCAGGTGGTGGAACTGGCGCTGGATGGCGGCGAGATCCGGGAAGATGTCAGCGTGGTCGAACTCCAGGTTGTTCATCACCAGGGTGCGCGGGTGATAGTGGACAAACTTGGATCGCTTGTCGAAGAAGGCGCAGTCATATTCGTCCGCTTCAATCACAAAGAAGGGAGCCGAGCCAAGACGGGCGGAAACCGGGAAGTTGCCCGGCACGCCGCCGATGAGGAAACCGGGTTCCAGCTTGGCATACTCCAGCACCCAGGCCAGCATGCTGGCGGTGGTGGTCTTGCCATGGGTGCCCGCCACGGCCAGCACCCAGCGATCCTTCAGCACGTGCTCCAGCAGCCACTGAGGGCCGGAGATATAGGGCAGATTGCGGTCCAGCACATATTCCACACAGGGGTTGCCACGGCTCATGGCATTGCCGATCACCACCAGATCCGGCGCCGGATCGAGCTGGGAGGGGTCGTAGCCTTCGGTCAGTTCGATGCCCTGTTGCTCGAGCTGGGTGCTCATGGGGGGATAGACGTTGGCGTCGGAGCCGGTCACCCGATAGCCAAGCTGTTTTGCCAACACCGCCAGACCACCCATGAAGGTGCCGCAGATCCCGAGAATGTGAATGTGCATACCGCTGCCTTTTCCAGTAAAGGGAGTGCGCATTCTAGGGTCTGTTGACCCGGTGGCACAAGCCGCGCCCATGGGGAGCGAAGGCATCGGCGCCCGCAGACGACAGAAATCTGGCAAGCGCGGGGAAAAGCCACCCTCCAGCACGCCACCCGGCCCTTGAAATATGGTCATTTGACGGGACATCGCTATAATGTCGGCCTGCAAACTTGACTCCAACACTCAAAGGAAACGTCATGAGCCTGAACCTGGTACCGGCCGGCAAGAGCCTGCCTGACGACATCTACGTCATCATCGAAATCCCGCAGAACGCCGACCCGATCAAATACGAAGTCGACAAGGACAGCGGCGCCATCTTCGTTGACCGTTTCATGTCCACCCCGATGTTCTACCCGTGCAACTACGGTTACGTGAACGCCACCCTGTCCTTGGATGGGGATCCGGTCGACGTGCTGGTTCCGACTCCCTACCCGCTGCTGGCCGGCTCCGTCATCCGCTGCCGCCCGGTCGGCGTGCTGAAGATGACCGACGAATCTGGCGAAGACGCCAAGATCGTGGCCGTACCCCACTCCAAGCTGACCAAGCAGTACGATCACATCCAGGATGTGAACGATCTGCCAGAGCTGCTGAAAGCCCAGATCCAGCACTTTTTCGAGCGCTACAAAGAGCTGGAAGCGGGCAAGTGGGTCAAGGTGGAAGGTTGGGGCGACAAGGCCGCTGCCGAAGCCGAGATCAAGACCTCTGCCGAGCGTTACGCTGCAAAATAAGCGTATTCCTCGCAAAAAGGCGCCTTATGGCGCCTTTTTTATTGGTCGTTGCGGGGACGCTCCGGGGGGATCCCCCTGGATATAGAGGTCGCGCCCGTTTTGCCGATAGGGGCGGTAATAGTCATCACCGCAGCGATATTCCTGACCGGCACCTCCCACCAGATCGCAGTTGACCGGCAGCACCTCCAGCCACTTGATGGCCTGCTGGAAGCGCAGCCACTCCTGCCATTCATGCTCCCGGGCCAGCTGATCCCGCAGGGCGAAGGTATCCGCGCTGGACAATCCCTGATTGACGATGACCTGCCCCGCCAGCGCCGGCGTGGCCACCAATATCAGCAGAAACCGTGAAACAAGCTTCATGATGATTTCCCCCATGACTTATTTCCTGAATTAAATTTAAAGTCAGATCAGATAATTACCAATATATCTGTCACCAGACCAATCCAAATGCCGGTCACTCACCTAGTTGTTTATTATCAACCCAGGCGGAGGCGCACCATGAAACTGGCACAAGGCTTTCTGTGCAGTCTGCTCTTCGGCACCATGGCGCAGGCCAACGAGATCAACCTGAGCTGGCAGTGGCAATCTGCGGATGGTCAGCAAAAGCACCTTCAATTGACGGCAGATGAGCGCACCTTTTCAGCCAGCCGTCACGAGATGACACAGCTCGACACCGCCCTCAACTTCCCGCTGGAAACACTCTACTCCTACATCAGTCCGCGCCTCTACAACAGCATCAACCAGATCAACCAGCACAGCCCGGAGACGGCTACCAAGTTCCGCAACCTGGAACAGGCCTTTACCCTTCACGACAGCAGCCTCGAATCCGCCCAGTTCTGGCAGGCCTACCGGCAATATCAAGAGGACGCCTTCTACGAGATGCGGGTCCAGCCCTGCGTTCACCCGGCCAACCAGAAGCTGCCCTGTGTGCGCCCCAACTACTCCCAGCTGTTCTATCAGTTCAAGGGAGACCTCAAACCCCTGGCACAGCAGTTTTCGGCCAAGGATCTCGCCACCAGCGTCATCCTGCTGCAGGAGTGGCTGAGCGGCATCCCCACCCCGCCCGAGCAGATGGACCACTTCGCTCCGCCCTTGCAGGCCCTGCAGGACAACAAGGCCGACAGCGACGAGAAGGCGCTGCTCATGGCCAGTCTGCTGGCGGAGCTGGCGCCCCAGTACAGCCTCAGCATCATCTATCCGAACATCAGCATCGGCAGCGTCTCGCCGGCCTGGCTCGCCATCACGGCCGACAGCGGCCTTGAGGGGGACACCCTGGTGATCGGCAATCAGCGCCACGTGCTGCTCACCGGTTCTCCCCTGCTGGCCCAGCAGATGACGATGGCCCAGATTCCCTTGATCAGCGAACCGCTCTACTAGCCTCTTCTGACCATCACTTGCTTTTGATGGATGACATGCCATCCTTGCCGCCGTCATTGGGGGATGGCGCCCATGTTGACAAGATCACCGTCGCACCCTGCATTATTTAACACTTTTTAAACAGATCCGATCAGTTTAGGATGTTCAGGGTCCCATTCCCTCGACCCAAAAATCGTTATAACATCACAAAGGAGTGTCATCCGGATGAAACATCTCGTGCTTACTCTGGCGCTGCTGCCAACCCTGGTCATGGCCCACAACATCAAGGAATCAACCCAGGTGCCGCTGGTCAACATCAGCGACAAGGGGGAGCTGGTGCTCAAGGAGAAGGAGATCAGCTATCAGCCCTGGCAGAGCAAGGTCCTGACCGGCAAGGTCTTCCTGATCCAGCACATTGCGGGTCGCTCCAGCGCCAAGGAGCTCAATGCCCCCATGATCGAGGCGATCAAGGCGGCCAAGCTACCCCACGACAAGTACCAGACCGTCACCATCATCAACAGCAATGACGCCATCTGGGGCACGTCCGGTTTCGTGAAGAGCAGTGCCGAGGACAGCAAGAAAGAGTTCCCCTGGTCCGCCATGGTGCTGGATGCCAAGGGGATGGCCCGCAACGCCTGGGCGCTCACCCCGGAAAGTTCGGCCATCATACTGCTGGATAAAGAGGGCAAGGTGCTGTTTGCCAAAGATGGCCAGCTCGATGCCGCCGAGATAACCAAGGTGATGGGGCTCATCCAGTCCCATCTCTGAATCAGAGAGAAGGGCGCTGATGGCGCCCTTTCCACAAGGGTCTATGGGTCGTTCCACACTGACAATCTGGGTGTTGCTGCTGGGCTGGTTGTGGATGCAACCGGCGCTGGCACAGCACCCTCTTGAAGCAGCCCTGCCCGATCACGGTCATGCCTGCACCCTCTGCGTCCTGCATCTGGATGGCAAGCTGGCACTGACGCCGACCCCCGTTCTCCCTCCCCTCTCCTCTGGCATCGACCGGTATATCGGCACTCCCCAACCGAGGGCGGCCACCGGCACCACGGGACATCGCCGTATCCGCGCCCCGCCGCCCCTTCATTGTTTCTTTTTTTGAACCAATCTTTTCTCTATTTATTCAAAAGGATTAACGATGAAAGCAGTCACCCTGTTGCTGGCCGCTGCCGCCTTCGGCGCCCAGGCCCATCACGACGAACACGAAAGCCACAGCCACGGTGCCCATGAGCACGGTCACGGCCACCTCAACCTGGTACTCGACGGCAACCAGCTGATGATCGAGTTGCAGGCCCCTGCCGCCGATCTGGTGGGCTTCGAGCATGCCGCCAACACCGATGAGGAGAAAGCGCAGTATGCCAAGGCGGTGGCCCGCCTCCAGCAGCCCGACGCCCTCTTCCGTTTCGACCCGGCCGCCGGCTGCAAGCTGACCCAGCAAGAGCTGCAGGCCGCCAAGGAAGATCATGACCATGAGCACGAGCACGAGCACGAGCACGAGCACGAGCACGACAAGGCTGATGGCGCTCACGATGAACACCATCACGACGACGCGGGCCATGCGGACATGGGGGCCATGTACACCTATACCTGCGCTACCCCGGCCAAGCTCACCGGGCTGGAGGCCACCCTGTTCAGCCTCTACCCGAGCCTGGAGAAGCTGAGCGTGCAGGGCATACTGCCCACCGGCCAGACCGCCGCCGAACTGACTCCGTCCGCCAACAAACTGGGCTGGTAACACCATGAAACATGCCGTGGTTGAGATCCGTGATCTGGCCTTTGCCTGGCCGGGTCACGAAGCCGTCCTCGATCTGCCCGCCCTTCGCATCCACGAGGGTGAGCGCGTCTTCATCAAGGGCCCATCGGGTTGTGGCAAGTCCACCCTGCTCGGGTTGCTGGCCGGTATCCAGACCGCCAACCACGGCACCCTGGAGGTGCTGGGCCAGCCCCTGGCCCGGCTTTCCGGCCGCGCCCGTGACCAGTTCCGGGCGGCCAATCTGGGGTACATCTTCCAGCAGTTCAATCTGCTGCCGTTTCTCTCGGTGCAGGACAACGTCACCGCTGCCCTCACCTTTTCACCCGCCAAGCGGGCCCGCCTGACAGGGAGCCCCGAGCAGGAGGCGCGCCGCCTGCTGGCAGAACTGCAACTGCCGGATGAGGCACTCCATCGCCCCGTCCACGCCCTCAGCATCGGCCAGCAGCAGCGAGTCGCCGCCGCCCGCGCCCTGATAGGCTCCCCTCCTCTGGTGATCGCCGACGAGCCCACCTCGGCCCTGGACACCGACAACCGGGCCGCCTTCATCCGGCTGCTGTTCGAGGAGTGCGACAAGCAGGGATCTACCCTGGTCTTCGTCAGTCACGATCCCTATCTGGAGCCCCTCTTCCCCCGGGTGGAGAACCTGCAACAGCTCAACCGGAGGGCGGCATGACCACACGCCATCATCTCGCAGCCCGTCCGGCCATCTCCCCTTCACTGCGGAGGCTTTCATGCTGAAACTCGCCCTGCAAAGTCTCTGGGCCCGTCGCCTCACCGCCGGGCTCACCCTGCTGGCCGTCGCCATCAGCGTCACCCTGCTGCTCGGGGTGGAGCGGGTGCGCAGTCAGGCACGGGACAGCTTCGCCAACACCGTCTCGGGTACCGATCTCATCGTCGGCGCCCGCTCCGGCCAGGTGAACCTGCTGCTCTATTCGGTGTTTCGCATCGGCAACCCCACCAACAACGTGGGCTGGGACTCCTACCAGGCCATCAAGGCCAGGCCCGGTATCGCCTGGACCATCCCCCTCTCCCTTGGCGACTCCCACAAGGGGTTTCGCGTGCTCGGCACCAATGGGGACTACTTCACCCACCTGAAGTACGGCCAGCAGCAGGCGCTCGTCCTGCGCGAAGGTCGCCCCTTCGAAACACCGTTTGAAGCGGTGCTGGGTGCCCAGGTGGCCGAAAAGCTCGGCTATCACCTGGATCAATCCATCGTCATCGCCCATGGCGCCGGCAACACCTCGTTCAGCCAGCACGACAACATGCCGTTCAAGGTGGTGGGGATCCTGGCCCCCACCGGCACCCCCATCGATCGCACCATTCATGTGCCGCTGGCGGGCATAGAGGCGATCCACCTGGGCTGGGACACCGGTCATCACAGCAAGAACGTGACCCCGGAACAGGCGATGGCGCTGGATCTCACCCCCAAGACCATCACCGCCTTCATGGTGGGGCTGAGCAACCGGATCCTGGCGTTCCAGTTGCAGCGCAGCGTCAACACCTATCCCAGGGAGCCCCTGATGGCCATCCTGCCGGGAGCCGCCCTGCAGGAGCTCTGGGGGCTGATGAGCGTGGCGGAGACCGCCCTGTCGGTGATCGCGGGCTTC
Organism: Aeromonas sp. QDB14; assembly: GCF_027707845.1. Taxonomy (NCBI): domain Bacteria; kingdom Pseudomonadati; phylum Pseudomonadota; class Gammaproteobacteria; order Aeromonadales; family Aeromonadaceae; genus Aeromonas; species Aeromonas sp. QDB14. The sequence goes on from NZ_JAPCJD010000040.1 coordinate 33,450, forward strand.
GTGGTGGTGGCGGGCCTCATCGGCATGCTGACCACCCTGCTCGCCGGCCTCAACGAGCGGCGCCGCGAGCTCGCCATTCTGCGCTCCCTGGGGGCGGGCCCTGCCCACCTCTTCCTGCTGCTGGCGCTGGAGGCGATGGCGCTCACCACGGCGGGCATCGCCCTCGGGGTGGCCGCGCTCTATCTCGGTCAGGGGCTTGCTAGCCCCTGGCTGCTCAGCCACTATGGCCTGCAAATGAGCCTGGGTCTGCCGAGCGCCTATGAGTGGCAACTGCTGGGCCTGGTCTGGCTGGCGGGCATGGTGATCGGGCTGCTGCCTGCCGCCCGCGCTTACCGCTACAGCCTGAGCGACGGCATGAGCATTCGCGTCTGACCCGACGCATCCGACCAAGAGAGAAGAACAGATGATGAAGTGGAAAATAGTGGCGCTGCTGGCCAGCCTGCTGGTGCTGCCTGCCATGGCCGCAGATTACAAGACCATCGACTGGGATATCCTCATCCCGGAGGGGGAAAAACTGCTGCCACCGCCCCAGGTCAGCCATGATGGCGACTTCTCCTCGGTGCCGCAGCCGGTGGGGGGCGTCAACAAGAAGCTGGACAATCAGGAGGTGCGGATCCCCGGGTTTGTGGTGCCCCTGGAAGGGGATGCCAAGACCATCACCGCCTTCCTGCTGGTCCCCTACTTTGGCGCCTGCATTCACGTACCGCCCCCGCCCACCAACCAGGTGATCTACGTGAGCTACCCCAAGGGGGCGCCGGTGGATGACCTCTGGGACGCCATCTGGGTCAAGGGCAAGATGCACACCGTCAGCTCCAGCCACGAGATGGCCACCGCTTCCTACTCCATGGACGCGGTCGAGGTCAGCGTCTACGAAGAGTGAGCCCCTGATGGCCTCCCCCGGGAGGCCATTTTTTATCCCGTGACGACCCCGGCAAAGGGATTGTTCATGGATCTGGTTGGAGTAATATTCACTACCAGACCTTGCCATCACGGAGCCAGCATGGCTGACCTGCCCCCCAAGAAAGAGAGTTCCATCCTGAGCAGCCAGGAGCAGACCCTGCGCCTGGCCCGCAGCCGCGGCATCGATGGCATGCTCACCCGCAACAGCGACAGCACCTTCGAGCAGCGCGCCACCTTCCGCCAGTTGGCGGAGCAGGCTACCCGCCAGCGCAATCTGGAATCCATCATGGTGATGGCCGCGCGCCACTGCGAAGAGACCGCCGCCGGCGGCGAGATAGACAGCGACTGGCTTACCCGCTTCCTGCAACTGGCCGAAGACATCAGCATGACCCCCATGCAGCAGTTGTGGGGCCGCATCTTCGCCCTGGAAGTCGCCACCCCGGGCCGCTTCTCCATCCGTGCCCTCAACACCCTCAAGGAGATGACCCAGCGCGAAGCCCAGCTGTTCCAGCGCATCTGCGCCCTCTCCTGCCACTACGAGGGCAGCGACGAGCAGCGTCTGCTGCTGGGCATGCACAAGGGGGCCAGCCTGCTCAGTCGCGCCAAGGTCACCCGGATGGGGCTCGGCAAATACCGGGTGCCCTACAGCGCCCTGCTGCTGCTGTGTGATCTCGGGCTGCTGCACCGTGGCGAGCTCGAATCCGGTCCCCTGCCCGCCGACGGGGTCGAGCTGGCCTTTGGCAACCAGCGCTGGCGTTTGCGCCAACGCCAGAGCAACCTCACCCTGCTCTATTACCGGCTCACCCCCATCGGCAACGAGCTTGCCCTGCTGCTGGACGAGCCCCCTTTAGAGGAGTACCTGCAGGATCTGAAGACCCTGCTCTCCACCCACCTGCAGATAGAGACCCAGATGTCGGCCCCGGTCAGCGAGCCGGATCTGCCCGCCTGAGGCTGGCGGAGGCCCAGGCCCCGCCTTGCCAAATTGCGAAACCCGCCACGCCATTGCCAAAACGGCTCCCAAAAAGCGAATCCTGACGGCAGGGGCAGACGCGAGCCCGGGCCATGTTCCCCCCTCTGCGGGTTTTGAGCGCAAAAGAGACATATAGAACGCAATTTAAGCGTTTTTGGGCACTCTGGTGTACGAATTGCAACCAGACTCTCTTTCCTCTGTCAGGCAGGAAGTACCATGAGAGTCAATCAACCCGTTACCCAGCGTGAGCGCCTCTACCCGTCGCACCAGAACCTGATCTCCACCACGGATCTGGAGAGCCGCATCACCTATGCCAACGACGAGTTCTGCCAGATAGCCGGCTTCACCCTGGAGGAGCTGCAAGGGGCCCCTCACAACCTGGTCCGCCACCCCGACATGCCGCCCCAGGCGTTTGCCGACATGTGGCGCCATCTGCGGGAAGGCAAAAGCTGGATGGGCCCGGTCAAGAACCGCTGCAAGAACGGGGATCACTACTGGGTCAACGCCTTCGTCACCCCCATTCAGGACGCAAGCGGCAAGGTGGTGGAGTACCAGTCGGTGCGCACGGCGCCGGACGACGCGATCAAGCAGCGTGCGGAGCGGGTCTATGAAGAAATGCGCCGCGGCAAGACCCCCCGGGCCCTGCGCCTGCCTCCCTGCTGCCACACCCTGGGGATCCACCTCTGCCTGATGGCGCTGCTGGCCAGCCTGGTCACCCTCGGCTATCAGCACGGCCCGGGCTGGCCTCTGCTCATCGGCGCCCTGCCCCTGGTGGTTGCGCTCGTCATCTGCCAGACCCTCTCCCGGCGCCTCGCCCGGCTGGAGACCCTGGCCCGCCACCGTTTCGACAACCCCTTGATGCAACTGCTGTATACCGACCGGGTCGATCGTCTGGCTGCCGTCGAGCTCGCCATGAAGATGAACCAGGCCGAGTTCAATGCGGTGCTGGCCTGCACCCAGCAGACCTGCCAGCAGATCGTGCAGGCGGCGCAGACGGATCTGAGCAATGCCGAGTCCATCACTGGCAACCTGCAACAACAGCAGGCGCAGACCAACCAGGTGGCGACCGCCATCACCGAGATGACGGCGTCCATTCGCGAGGTCTCCCACAGCTCGAGCGCCTCCTCGGACAGCCTGGACAACACCGCCGTGCTGTTTCGGGAGGGCAATCGCAGCGTGCTCGATACCGTGGCGGCAGTGGAAGGGGTTCACGGCGAGCTGCTCACCTCCCGCGCCGTGATAGAGGCGCTGGCCAGCCAGTGCCGCGCCATCGACGGCATCCTGGGCGTCATCAACAACATCGCCAACCAGACCAACCTGCTGGCCCTCAATGGGCCTTGTTGCTCAAATCGGGGAACTATCTGTCATCTCGGTGATCTGATCCTGTAGCGCAGTCTCCGAGAGCATCAGATGGGCAAGTCCAAGCACAAGATCAGCAACTGGCAGCAGTACAACCAAGCCTTGGTGCAACGCGGTTCGTTGACCATCTGGATGGACGAACAAGCCATTAAGCAGTGACATTGCCTGGTCCACCATGGCCGCCGAGGGAGAGGTTTCCACTACAGTGACACCGCCATTGAGACGGCCCTGATGCTAAAAGGCTTGTTCAAGTTGCCGCTGCGGGCGCTAGAAGGCTTCATTAACTCGTTGTTCCAACTGATGGCGGTGCCTTTGCAGTCGCCGGACTATAGCTGTATCAGCAAGCGCGCCAAGACCGTCGACATCAAGTACCGCCTCCCCAGCCAAGGCCCGGTGGCTCACTTGGTCATTGATGCCACCGGCCTCAAGGTCTATGGCGAAGGCGAATGGAAA
>NZ_JAPCJD010000041.1:0-36353 GCF_027707845.1 Aeromonas sp. QDB14
TTTAGGGACTCAGAATACTTTTTTCTGAAAATCAAGGCGGCCTTCCCCGGAAAGCCGCGATGAACCTTTTTTTATGGCTGCGCTCCGCGGGCAGACGGAATGGGAGACCCGCTCGCAGGCCCCAGCCTGCGTCGCGACCGGCAGGGAGGATCGAGACGGGAGCGGATCAGGATCCGCCACCCGGGCGTCACAAGAGGCCTTGTCGGAACCGATCCTCTCGGGGGAAAAACTGAAAGTGGGTTACAAAATAAATGATTCATTGGTGATTAACGATGAATTGAGGCATATCCATCGTCATTACTTGCGAATACGAGGCGACAAAACATGACTCGTTTGAGTGCAAAATTTGGCTTTGTGACGATAGTCACATTGATACCGCATTTGCGCAAACCACAAAAAGAGACATCAATCACAAAAAATTGACACCCAGAGGCGAGAAGATCGAAATGTAGCCGAAATACAGCGACTGACTGTGATCGTCATCACTATACCGGGAGGGGGGAGGTCGGGGTATTTGAGATCCAGGTCACAAGACACCCCGTTTTCAGCCTAATTTGATCACAAGCTGGTAGATTGAAGTTGCTTAGACGACTGGGATGGGAGTTCGGCAAAACTCGTCATCCCGACTACCACTTTTAATCACACAGGCTTAAAACGGGGTCCCGACATGTTATCACCGGATACCAAAGTCAAGATACAGAATTTTGGACGCTTCCTGTCCAATATGGTCATGCCCAACATAGGCGCCTTCATCGCCTGGGGCTTCATCACCGCCCTCTTCATCCCCACCGGCTGGCTGCCAAACGAGACGCTGGCCAAGCTGGTCGGCCCCATGATCACCTACCTGCTGCCCCTGCTCATCGGCTACACCGGCGGCAAGCTGATCGGGGGTGACCGGGGTGCCGTGGTCGGAGCCATCACCACCATGGGCGTCATCGTGGGGACCGACATCCCCATGTTCATGGGCGCCATGATGGTCGGCCCGCTCGGTGGCTGGGCCATCAAGCGCTTCGACAAGGCGATGGAGGGTCGCGTCAAGAGCGGCTTCGAGATGCTGGTCAACAACTTCTCCGCCGGCATCATCGGTATGTTGCTGGCCATCCTCGCCTTCTTCGTGATCGGTCCCTTCGTCAAGGTGCTCTCCGGTGCCCTGGCCGGCGGCGTCGACTTCCTGGTCGCCCACGGTCTGCTGCCGCTCACCTCCATCTTCGTCGAACCGGCCAAGATCCTGTTCCTGAACAACGCCATCAACCACGGTATCTTCTCGCCGCTGGGCATCCAGCAGGCCACCGAACAGGGCCGCTCCATCTTCTTCCTGATTGAAGCCAACCCGGGCCCGGGCCTCGGCGTGCTGCTGGCCTACATGGTGTTCGGTCGCGGCGCCGCCAAGCAGTCCGCTGCCGGTGCCTCCATCATCCACTTCTTCGGCGGCATCCACGAGATCTACTTCCCCTACGTGCTGATGAACCCGCGCCTCATCCTGGCGGTGATCGCCGGTGGCATGACCGGGGTCTTCACCCTGACCCTGTTCAACGCGGGTCTGGTCTCCCCCGCCTCCCCGGGCTCCATCTTCGCCGTGCTGCTGATGACGCCGAAAGCCTCCCTGATCGGGGTGCTGCTCTCCATCGCCGCCTCTGCCACCGTCTCCTTCCTGGTCGCCTCCGTGTTCGTTCGCGCCCAGCAGCCGGAAGCCGACGAGGCCGATGCGCTGGATGAAGCCACTCGCAAGATGAAGGCCATGAAGGGTGCCAGACCCGAGACCACAGCGGCCAAGAAGCCGGGTGCCGAGCTGACCGCAGTACGCAACATCGTCGTAGCCTGCGACGCCGGCATGGGCTCCAGCGCCATGGGCGCCGGCATGCTGCGCAAGCGGGTGCAGGCCGCCGGCCTCAACATCAGCGTCACCAACCGCGCCATCAACAACCTGGACGATCAGGTCGACCTGGTCATCACCCACAAGGATCTCACCGACCGTGCCCGTCGCCATGCGCCGCATGCACAGCACATTTCGCTGACCAACTTCCTCGACAACGCCCTCTATCAGGAGCTGGTGCAGAACCTCAGCCTGGCCAACGCGGCCAACGATGACGTCGCCAACCCGCAACTGCTGGTGGCGGCCAACGACGACAGCTACGAGCCCCAGGAGCCGGAAGTCTTCACCCTTAGCCTGCAGGACGTGCACCTGGGCCTCAAGGCCGAGAGCAAGGAAGCGGCCATCGTGACCGCCGGCAAGCTGCTGGCCGAGCGAGGCTATGTGGCACCGGACTACGTCGACGCCATGCTGGAGCGCGAACAGCTGGTCTCCACCTACCTCGGCGAATCCATCGCCGTGCCCCACGGCACCATCGCCGCCAAGGAGCACGTGAAGCGTACCGGCATCGTCATCTGCCAGTACCCTGCCGGGGTCGCCTTCGGCGAGGGCTCCGATGAAGTGGCGCGCCTGGTCATCGGCATTGCCGCCCGCAACGATGAACACATACAGGTCATAACCCGCCTGACCAATGCACTGGATGAGCCCGGTCTCGTCGACCGTCTGGCCAGCACCCAGGACCCCCAGGAGTTCCTGGATCTGCTGGGGGCCGAGCAGGCCGCGTAATCATCCGTCATCGTCTTTGGTTGTAGAGGTTAATATCATGAAAACATTGCATTTTGGTGCCGGTAACATCGGTCGGGGCTTCATCGGCAAACTGCTGGCTGACGCCAGCCATCAGGTCACCTTTGCCGACGTCAACGAGACCCTGATCGACCAGCTCAACCACCGCCAGGAGTACAAGGTGCACGTGGTGGGCACGGATCAGAAGCTGGACGTGGTGCGCAACGTTGCCGCCGTCAGCTCGGCCGGACACGAGGTGATCGCCCGTATCATCACCGCCGATCTGGTCACCACGGCGGTCGGCCCCAACATCCTGGACAAGATTGCCAGCACCCTGGCCAAGGGGCTGCAGGCCCGCTTCGATGCCGGCAACCTGACTCCCCTCAACGTCATCGCCTGCGAGAACATGGTGCGCGGCACCAGCCACCTCAAGGAGGAGGTACTCAAGTACCTGCCGGTCGCGTATCATGCCACCCTCGAGCAGTGCGTCGGCTTCGTCGACTCGGCGGTGGATCGCATCGTTCCGCCCGCCGCGGCGAACGACGATCCCCTGGAGGTGACGGTGGAGAGCTTCAGCGAGTGGATTGTCGATCGGACCCAGTTCAAGGGGGAGCTGCCCCAGGTGGCAGGCATGGAACCCACCGACAACCTGATGGCCTTCGTCGAGCGCAAGCTGTTCACCCTCAACACCGGCCACATCGTCACCGCCTATCTCGGCAAGCTCAGGGGATATCGCACCGTGCGCGAGGCGATCGAGGATCCGCTGATCCGCAGCAAGGTGCGCCGCGCCATGGAGGAGAGCGGGGCCGTGCTGGTGAAACGCTACGGCTTCGACCCGCGCCTGCACGCCGCCTACATCGAGAAGATCCTCTCCCGCTTCGCCAACCCCTATCTGGTGGACGAGATTGACCGGGTCGGTCGCCAGCCGCTGCGCAAGCTGGCGGCGGGGGACAGGCTGGTGAAGCCACTGCTCGGCACCCTGGAGTACGGCCTGCCGAGCGATCACCTGCAGGAGGGCATCGCCGCCGCACTGCATTACCGCAATGAGGACGATCCCCAGGCGGTGGAGCTGCAGGCCATGCTGGCGGAACTTGGTCCGGCACGGACACTGGCCCGCGTCACCGGCCTGGATGAGCACAGCGATGTGGTACGCACCATCGTCGCCCGTTACAACAACCTGAAGTGACCTGATGGGGTGGCGTCACACCGCCCGTGACGGACCCCATACGATACAAACCGGGGGAGGGCCTGCTCTCCCCCTGTCAGCCGGACCCGAAGCACTTATGACCACACACCAGGAAGATGAAGTACTGGAGCGACTGAACGAGCAGGATGGCCCCCGCGGCTTCTTTCTCGAGGTCGTGACCATCCTGGAAGAGGCGGTCGACTCCCTGATGCGACGAGCCTTTCGTCAGGAGGAGTATGCCGTCAAATACGCCATCGAACCCCTGCTCAACCAGAGCAGCCCCCTCGGCCAACTGGAGGTGCGCCTCAAGCTCATCTTCGCCCTCGGCCTCATCTCCCTCGAGCGCTATCAGGATCTCGAGGCATACCTGAAGATCCGCGACTTTCTGGTACGCGACCCCAAGGATTACCGCTTCAGCGACAAGCCGGTCCGCGATCTGCTCGAGCGCCTGAATGCCATCCAGCAGGGCAGCATGATGCCGCAGGATCCCCCGGCCAACGAGGAGGACTGGCCCCTCTACCAGATGCAGCTCAACCGGCTCGATCAGATGGTGCGCTCCGCCCTGGTGCTGGCGGTGACCGATTGCGTCACCGAACTCCACAAAGAGAGCCCCATCTGATCTGAGCGGCTCTCCCCTGCACGCCTGGCGGGTGTCATCTTGCCCCCCTTCCCCGCTACACTAGGTCCAACCCCATCACCTGTACGAGGTTGGCATGATTGCTCTCTCCCTCGCCGGAATAGCCCTCATCTCCCTGCTCGCCCAATGGCTTGCCTGGTCCGTGCGCGTTCCCGCCATTTTGTTCCTGCTGCTGAGCGGCCTATTGCTCGGCCCGGTGACCGGTCTGCTCGATCCCGATCAGTTGCTGGGGGATCTGCTGTTTCCCCTGGTCTCCCTCTCGGTCGCCATCATCCTGTTTGAAGGAGCGCTGACCCTGCACCTGACCGAACTCAAGGGGATCGGCAAGGTGGTACGCAACCTCTGCTCCACCGGCATGGTGACCAGCTTTGCAGTCATCGGCGCCGCCAGCTACTTCCTTCTTGGGCTGGACTGGCGGGTCGCCATGGTGCTCGGCGCCGTGCTGGTAGTGACCGGCCCCACGGTGATCGCCCCCATGCTCAACGTGATCCGCCCGGTCCGGGAGGTGGACAAGATCCTGCGCTGGGAGGGGATCGTCATCGACCCCATCGGCGCCCTGTTCGCGGTACTGGTGTTCGAGGCGGTGCGCCTCGGCAGCCAGGGAGATCTGGTCGGTCATACCCTGCTGGCCCTGGCCAAGACGGTGGGAGTGGGGTCGCTCATCGGGGTCGGTGCCGGCTGGCTCACCACCCTGCTCATCCGCAAGGACTGGCTGCCGGTCAGCCTGCACAAGTTCGGGGTACTGGCGCTGGTGCTGGTGACCTTCACCCTGTCTGACTGGCTCAGTCACGAATCCGGCCTGCTGGCGGTGACGGTGTTCGGCATCTGGCTCGCCAACCAGGAGGGGCTGGATCTGGAGGAGGTGCTGGCCTTCAAGGAGGATCTCGCCGTCATTCTTATCTCCTCCCTCTTTATCCTGCTGGCAGCCCGCCTCGATCTGGCCCAGCTCTGGCAGCTCGGCCCCATGGTGCTGGCCCTGCTGTGCGTGGTGCAGTTCGTGGCTCGCCCGCTCTGCATCCTGGTCTCGACCCGGGGGTCGGACCTGCCCTGGCGCGCCCGCGCCCTGCTCGCCTGGATAGCCCCCCGGGGCATAGTCGCAGCGGCGGTCAGCGCCTCCTTCGCCATCAGCATGCACGAGGCCGGCATCGAGGATGCCGACAAGCTGGTGCCCCTGGTGTTTGCGGTCATCATCTTCACCGTGGTGCTGCAGAGCCTGACGGCCACGCCATTGGCCAGATTGCTCGACATGCGCCAGAGCGCCCCCAATGTCTGGCTGCTCATCGGCGCCAACTCGGTGGCCCGGGCCATCGGCAAGGCGCTGGCGGATCAGGGGATCCCGGTGCAGCTCTCCGATCCTGCCTGGGAGCACTGCAAGCTGGCCCGCATGAGCGGCCTGCCCTGCTACTTCGGCAACCCCCAGTCGGAGCACGCCGAGCGGCACCTGCCCCTCACCAGCATCAGCACCGTGCTGGCGCTCTCTCCCAGCCGCCACAACAACGCCCTCGGGGTGCTGCACTTCGCCCACCTCTACGGGGAGGAGAAGGTCCACTCCCTGCGTTCCAGCGAACAGCACGGCAAGGCCAACCGGGAGAGCGCCACCTTCCGTGCCCGCCAGAACCTGTTCGGCGCCGACATCAACTTCGCCAGGCTGAGCGGCCTGCTGAGCCGGGGCGGGCAGATCAAGGCGACCCGCCTGAGCGACACCTTCGACTGGGACCAGTATCAGGAGGCCAATCCCGGCGCCATTCCTTTGTTCGTGCTGGATGCCAAGGCCAGACCCAGGGTGGTCACCGGCCCTGTCACGCCGCTGCCCGGGGAGCTGCTGATCGCCCTGCAACCACCCCGGGAGGGGGCGACGGGGCCCTGATCCGATGACGGCGCCACCGGGAAGGAGAACTAGACTTGAGGGTGGCGCCATGAGTCATAGGAGGATGTCATGACAGTCAGTGAATTGCGCGCTCTTCACCAGCAGCACAGGTTCAAGGAGGCGGAGATCATGCACGACATCGTCTCCCCCGGCTGGATCGTGGAGTTCAGGGGGCAAGACGGCCACCTCTACGTGATGACGGACACCCTGGGGTGCCCCATGAGCTTCTCGTCCACCGAGGAGGCACGGGACCACATCCACCTGGTGGCCGACTGCCCCGTCCAGGTCGAGCACCTCTACCGCTTCTTCGAACGCTGAACAGCCATCGAAAAAGGCTCCCGAGGGAGCCTTTTCTCATTCCGGCTGCGTGGACTCAGCCTCCTTTCCCTCCAGCCGCCTCACCGGCTTTTGCAGAATAAGGTTCGCCGGATAGGTGACCAGATCGCCGTTGTCATCCCGCACCCGCACGTAGAAGAGGCCGATCTCGGTGATGATGCCGGTGACGGAGTCATCCTTGTCGAGGATGCGGATGCGATCGCCAATCTTGTAGGGGAAGGCGAAGAAGATGGTAATGCTGGCGGTGATGTTGGAGAGGATCGACCACTGGGCCACCATGGCGACCCCCAGTACCGCGAAGAAGGAGGAGGCGAGCACCACCAGCCGGGAGAAGTCGAGCCCCCAGACCCCGGCCAGGATCAGCAAGGTGGCGCAGCCCAGCAGGAAGTGGAATACGTGCTCCACGTAGAGTACCCGGTTCTCGCTCACCTGCCGGCTCTGGCCAAGGGCCATCAGGCTCTTGTGAATGAGGCCGCGCACCAGGGTGTGCCCCAGCAACAGCAGCAGGGTCACGCCAAAAGATTCCCATGTCGTCATGTTCACTCCTTACCACCAGCGCCTGTGCTTGAGCCAGACCGCCAGTCCGGTCGCCAGCACCAGCAGGAAGCCACAGAACACCCAGAAGGCGGTCGGACTCTCGGCCCCGGGGATCCCCCCCAGGTTGATGCCGAACAGGCCGGTCAGGAAGCTGGCGGGCAGGAACAGCAGCGCCATCACCGACATCTGGTAGGCACGGCGGTTGGTCGCCTCCGCCATCAGGTTGTTGATCTCGTCCGCCAGCACGGCGGTGCGCGCCACCCCGGCATCCAGATCGTCGAGCCAGCGCCGCAAGCGGTCGGCGATGTCGAGCAGGCGTCGCCTGTCATCTTCGTCCAGCCAGCTGATCTTCTCGTTGGCCAGGCGCGCCACCAGATCCCGCTGAGGGGAGAGGTAGCGACGGATCATGATGAGCTGCTTGCGGATGCGCGCAAGCCGACCGTTGGCGGGCAGGTCGCGCATCAGCACCATCTCCTCCAGATCCAGGATCTGGTCGTGCAGCTCCTCGACGAACTCCCCGGCCCGGTCGGTCAGGGCGTCGCATATCTCCACCAGCCAGTCGGCGGGTGTGTCGGCACCGCCCCCCAACGACAGCTGCTCGAACACATCTTTCTCGGAGAGCAGCGGACGACGACGGCTGCTGATGATGAGATCCGGCGTGATGAAGATCCGCAGGGCCACCATCTCTTCAGGCCTGTGATCCTTGTTGTGGTTGATGCCGCGCAGGATCAGCAGCACCGTCTCCCCCATCCGCACCAGCTTGGGACGATTGCTCTGGCCGAGCAGGGCCTCACGGGCCGCCTCCCCCAGCAGCGGCGTCTGCAGCAGCCAGCGCGCCGACTCCGGGTTGCCATAGTCCAGATGCAGCCAGCCGGGCTGAGCACCGGGGATCTCGCTACCTTCGGCCAGCGGGGTCATGCCCCCCTTGCCGTCCAGGGTCAGGCCATAAATCACGTCACCGGGCACCCGATCCATCTCGTCTCCTTCTCGTTTCATGTGCAGGCCCCAGCTTACACCAAAGGCGGGGACGACTCAGCCCCGGGCAGCCGCCCCGCACCAGCCATGCTAAGATGCGCCACCCGTTCCAGACACAGGAAGCCATGCCATGCCCATCTGGGTTGATGCCGATGCCTGCCCCATCCCGGTCAAGGAGATCCTCTACCGCGCCGCCCACCGCGCCCAGGTGGTGACCACGCTAGTGGCCAACCAGGGGCTCAGAGTCCCCCCCTCCCCCTTCATCAAGACCCAGCAGGTGGAGAAGGGCTTCGATGTGGCAGATCATGTCATCGCCCAGCAGGTCAAGCCCGGCGACCTGGTGATCACCGGCGACATTCCCCTCGCCTCCTGGGTCATCGACGCCGGGGGCGAGGCGCTCAATCCCCGGGGCGAGATCTACACCCGGGAGACCATCCAGGCACGGCTCGGGATGCGCAACTTCATGGAGGAGCTGCGCTCTACCGGCGTCCAGACCGGTGGCCCTGCGCCCTTCAACGCCGCCGACAAGCAGCGCTTCGCCAATGCGCTGGACAAGTGGCTGGTCAGGGGCAAGCTGAGCTGATCACCCTCTCCCCGGTCCACCGCCGGGGAGAGCCATTCAGTTCCCTTTTCCCTTAATTCTTCCTTAATGCGCCTTGATTAGCCTTGCGACTGTTGACCCAACCACCCGCAAGGAGCAAGCAATGAAACTGACCCCCCTGTTGTTACTGATCCCCCTGTTGAGCGGCGCAGCCCTGGCCGACCCCCAATGCACCCAGGCCGACAAGAGCAAGTGGATGAGCGAAGCCGACGCCCAGCAGCAGATCAAGGCGATGGGATACGACATCAAGAAGTTCAAGGCCACCAAGACCGGCTGCTACGAGATCTACGGCTGGGACAAGGAGAAGCGCAAGGTCGAGATCTACTTCGACCCGACCGACCTGAAAAAGGTGAAAGAAGAGATCGACGAGTAACGCCGCCCCGGGCCGGTCTTCCCCCGGCCCCCACCATGGAGCCTTGCCATGACACCTGCCTCTGAAGTGAAAGTCTGGGATCCCCTCATCCGGGTGTTTCACTGGGCGACCGTCACTCTCTGCCTGCTCAACTTCTTCGTGCTGGAAGAGGGCAGCAAACCCCACAGATATGCTGGCTACGCGGTGGGCATCCTGCTCATCATCCGCCTGCTGTGGGGGCTGGTCGGCCCCTATTACGCCCGCTTCGGCCAGTGGTGGCCAACCCCTGCCCGGGTCCGCTACTACCTGCGCCAGCTCGCCCAGGGGCGCCACCCCTACTACCTCGGCCACAATCCGGTCGGCTCCCTGATGATCTGGTTGCTGCTGCTGTCCCTGGTCGGGACCGTCGTCACCGGCTGGCTCACCACCTGGGATGCCTTCTGGGGCGAGGAGTGGCTGGAGGAGCTGCACGGCATCATCGCCAACACCCTGATGGCCGCCGTTGGCGTCCATGCGGCCGTGGTACTCCTGACCGATCGCCTCACCCGCAGCGATCTGGTCCGCGCCATGGTGCTGGGCAAAAAGCGGGTCCCCGCCAACATCAAGGTGGAAGACCCCCGCGCTTGATGGCCGGGCTGCCGACCAGTCCCCTCCTCAGTTCACCCGCTCATCTGCCCAAAAAAACGACCCCCTGCCAAGGCAGGGGGTCGTCATGAGCAGCGCGGGGGGAGGACCTAGATCATCACACCGGCGATAACGGCGGAAAGCAGGCTCACCAGGGTGGAGCCATAGACCAGCTTCAGACCGAAGCGGGAGACCATGTTGCCCTTCTCTTCATTCAGCGCCTTCACCGCACCGGCGATGATGCCGATGGAGCTGAAGTTGGCGAACGACACCATGAAGATGGAGAGGATGCCGACGGTGCGCGGGGAGAGCTCGGCGGCAATCTTGCCCAGATCCATCATGGCCACGAACTCGTTGGTCACCAGCTTGGTCGCCATGATGGAGCCGGCCTGCAGCGCTTCACTGCCCGGGATGCCCAGGATCCAGGCAACGGGATAGAAGATGTAGCCCATGACGTGCTGGAAGTTGACGCCGAACGCCGCCTCGAACAGGTAGTTGATGAGGGCGATCAGGGCGATGAAGCCCACCAGCATGGCACCGACGATCACCGCCACGGTGAAACCGGCCATGATGTATTCCCCCAGCATCTCGAAGAAGTTCTCCTTCTTCGGCGTGTGGTGCTCGTCACCCTCGGCCAGCGCCTTGGCATCGGTCACGGTGTTGTCGGGCTCGTAGGGGTTGATGAGGGAGAGCACCACGAAGGTGCTGAACATGTTGAGCACCAGCGCGGCCACCACGTAGCGCGGCTCGATCAGCTGCATGTAGGCACCAACGATGGACATGGAGACGGTGGACATGGCCGTCGCCGCCAGGGTGTACATCTGCTTCTCGTTCAGGTGCGGCAGTATGTTCTTGAGGGCGATGAAGTTCTCGGACTGACCGACGATCATGGAGCTGATGGCGTTGAAGGACTCCAGCTTGCCCATGCCGTTGATCCTGGCCAGCACGGTGCCGATGCCACGAATGACGATGGGCAGCAGACGGATGTACTGCAAAATGCCGATCAACACGGAGATGAAGACGATGGGCATCAGCACCATCAGGAAGAAGGAGAAAGCCCCTTCGTTGACCAGACCGCCGAACACGAAGTCGGTCCCCTGCTTGGCAAACTCCATCAGCTTGGTGAAGCCGGCTGCAAAGCCACCCACCACCGCCAGACCCACTTCGGAGTTGAGCATGAACCAGGCGAGCGCCAGCTCGACCACCAGCAGCTGGCCGATGTAACGCAGCTTGATCTGTTTCCAGTTGCGGCGGTTTGCCAGCAACGCCAATGCCAGGACCATCACGAGTCCGAGCACGAAATGAACGTATTCCATACCAGTAGCACCCATTGAATTGTTATTTTTGACCGGCGCCATCATAAAGAACTGCATATTTAAAAATCAGAGAATCATCACAATCCGCGGTAAAAATATGCATGCGAAATAATACAAACGTTTTTAAATTAATTGCCAAGGCACATAATTATTAATCGTCACTTGGGAAGTTTAAAAATAAATCAAAAACAATAAGTTATGCCAATTCGTTAATTTTATTCCTCATTCGTATATAGATTGAATAACGGCCATATCCCATATGGCATCCTCCGATGACTCATCATCACCAGGGCATGTTTAATTAAAAACGTTTTCTCGCCATTCATCATGATCTGGCCATGACCACCCTGTTCCATTGTGCTCTTTTTACATACCACAAGCCCGCCAACGCAGACAGAAGCCTCCATCGGCAACCCATGACGCCAACCGTTCAAATATTCACCGCATCCGGCGGCACATTCTGGTATGATGCGCCCCCTTGCGCACCGCGCCCCCCCATTTCTGGTTTTCCGACATAGAGTCCTTTTGTGAACAACAGCGAATTTAGCAGCCTGAACCTCTCCTCCGCCCTGCAGGACAACCTCGCCAGCCTGGGCTATCTGCAGATGACCCCGATCCAGGCCCAGAGCCTGCCCCTGGTGCTCGACGGCAAAGATTTGATCGCCAAGGCGAAAACCGGCAGCGGCAAGACCGCGGCCTTCGGCCTGGGTCTGCTGGCCAAGCTGGACGTCAACCGGCTGGCCGTGCAGGCGCTGGTGCTCTGTCCGACCCGCGAGCTGGCGGATCAGGTGGCCACCGAGATCCGCCGTCTCGCCCGCACCCTGCCCAACGTCAAGCTGGTGACCCTGTGCGGCGGCACCCCGACCGCACCGCAATCCGCCACCCTGGGCTTTGGCGCCCACATCGCCGTCGGCACCCCGGGCCGGATCCTCAAGCACCTGGAGCAGGGCACCCTTGAGCTCGACGACCTCAAGACGCTGGTGCTGGACGAAGCGGATCGCATGCTGGACATGGGCTTTGGCGAAGACATCAACCGCGTCATCAGCCACGCCCCGCGGGATCGCCAGACCCTGCTCTTCTCCGCCACCTATCCGGAAGGGATCGCCCAGATGAGCCGCGGCGTGCAACGCAACCCGGTGGAGGTGAGCGTGGAGTCCCTGCACGAAGAGAGCGCCATCGAACAGAAGTTGTATGAAGTGCCGGCCGGCCAGCGCCTCGATGCCCTCACCTGGCTGCTCAGCCACTACCAACCGGGCTCCTGCGTGGTGTTCTGCAACACCAAGCGCGCCTGCAACGACGTGGCCGATCACCTGGCCGCCAAGGGCTTCTCGGCGCTGGCGCTGAACGGTGACCTGGAACAGCGTGAGCGGGATCAGGTGCTGGTGCGCTTCGCCAACGGCAGCGCCACCATACTGGTCGCCACCGACGTGGCGGCCCGCGGCCTCGACATCAAGGAGCTGGGGGCCGTCATCAACTACGAGCTGACCTACGACCCCGAGGTGCATGTGCACCGCATCGGCCGTACCGGCCGCGCCGGCCAGCAGGGCCTGGCCCTGAGCCTCTACCAGCCGAACGAGGCCCAGCGCGTCAACTTCATCGAGGAGTACCAGCAGGCCCCCATTCCCCAGGGCGACCTGGCCGGGATCGGCCGCGACATCAAGCCGATCGCGCCGCAGATGGTGACCCTCTCCATCGATGCGGGCCGCAAGAGCAAGGTGCGTGCCGGTGACATCCTCGGCGCCCTGACCGGCGAAGGCGGCATTGCCGGGGCCGATGTGGGCAAGATCCAGATTTCCGAGCAGTACTCCTACGTGGCGGTGAAGCGCCAGGTGGCGAGCGCCGCCCTCAAGCGGTTGCAGGAAGGCAAGATCAAGGGGCGCAGCTACCGTGCCCGCAAACTGGGCTAAGGTATTTCACACGCCCGGCCAGACCACAGGCGCCTGACAGGCGCCTGTTTCATATCATTCGCCGCCATGCGGCAAGACAGGTGACATGACCCAAGCAATCCAGAGCGATGTGAGCTGCCAGAACTGCGAAGCCTGCTGCTGCCGCCTCGAGGTGATGCTCTTCACCGACACCGGCGTGCCGGACCGCTATATCGAGGAACGGGAAGGAGAAGTGCCCGTGATGCACAGACTGGAAGATGGTTGGTGCGCCGCCCTCGACCGCAACACCATGATGTGTCGCATCTACGAGGTGCGGCCGCTTATCTGCCGTGAATTCGAGATGGGGGAGCCCGACTGCCTCGACGAGCGGGACAAGTGGTTCATCAGGCTGGAATGAACGGGAAGTTCAACCCGTGCTGACGTGGTTCTCCTTGCCTTACAGCCCCTCGAGGCGCTGTGTCAGCCAGTGGATGGCCTGCGCTTCCTCCTCGAAATAGCGCACCTCCTGAAAGGGAAGCTCGCTGAAGACGTGATCCGCCAGATAACGTTTGAAATCCCCGATCATGACCACCGCCAGAAAGGCGCAGCCATGAGTGGCGCACCAGTTGAACTGGCGACGAAAACGGGCCAGCACCTCGGGGCCGGCGGCCTCGAACTCGGTCGCGACCTCGACGATGCCCCAGGGGGCTCCCTGCAAACGGCTTATCTGCTGGCTGAACTTGCCCTCATAGGCCATGGCGCCTGCCAGGTTGAAAGGGCCGCTCGGCCGACAGATCAGCAGTTGCCCTTGTCGCTGCATCTCAAAATGGCCGTGTGCTTGCACGTTCACCTCCTGCCTTGAGTCCTTCGCTGCGGCTGATATGCCCTGTGTTGCCACAAAGTAAGAATTTATCCCCGAAAAGTCCATGAAGCTCCCCGCATTGTGAACGGAGAGCTCCATTCAACCCCCGTTTTTACCCCGATGGTGGAATGTACATTTCTTCGACATGTTCTGTTGCAGTTAACAAAACGTTGCTGCTATTATCCGCGCCACTCAAAACATTCCACCTACTGAAACCTTTTGGCGTTCACCCAGGGATCAACGATGAAGCAACAAGACGCAAGTTATTACCAACGGATCTGGCGCTGGCATTTCTATGCCGGTCTCTTCGTCGCCCCCTTCCTGATCCTGCTCTCCCTCACCGGCATCGTCTATCTGTTCAAACCGCAGCTGGACAACCTGCTCTACCCCCAGCTGATGAAGGTGACGCCCGCCACCCAGACCCTGAGTGCCGACCAGCTGCTGGCCAAGGCAACCATCGCCATGCCGGACGCCAGCCTGCGCAAATACCTGCCCCCGGTGGCAGCAGACGCGAGCGCCCAGATAGTCGTGATGCGTGAAGGGCAGGAGCTGACCCTCTTCATGGATCCCGCGAACGGCGCCCTGCTCGGTACCATGGACAACAAGTGGAACCTGCAGGCGGTGGCGCGCGCTCTCCATGCGGAGCTGATGCTTGGCACCACGGGAGATCGCCTGATCGAGCTGGCCGCAGGCTGGGGAATCGTGCTCCTCGTCAGCGGACTCTATCTCTGGTGGCCCCGCAAGGGACCGGGTGTGGGGGGCATCCTCTGGCCGAGAATGCACCAGCGCGGCCGTCTCTGGTGGCGTGATCTGCACGCCGTGGTCGGCTTCTGGGGCGCGGGTTTCCTGCTGCTGCTGCTGCTGACGGGCATGACCTGGACCGGTTTCTGGGGCGGCCAGTTCGCCGATGTCTGGAACCGCTTCCCTGCGGCCATGTGGAACGAGGTGCCCAAGTCGGCCCCCCTCACCCGCAGCCTCAACCAGGCTCACGAACAGACCGTCTCCTGGGGGGCCGAGACCCTGCCCATGCCGAGCTCCCAACCCACGGCAGAGAGCCATGATCACAGCGCCATGACCCATGGCGGCGGACACGAGGGCATGGTCATGGCCAGCCATCGCATTCCGCTGCAACAGGTGGTCGACATCGCCAGCGAGCGTGGGGTCAGCCCGGGTTACAGCATCACCCCCCCGGTCGGTGAAACCGGCGTCTATACCATCGCCATCTTTGCCGATGATCCCCGCAACGACGCCACCCTGCACATCGACCAATACAGCGGCAAGGTGCTGGTCGACGTGCGCTGGCAGGATTACGGCCCGGTCGCCAAGACGGTGGAAACCGGCGTCATGCTGCACATGGGCAAGCTCTACGGCTGGCCGCACCAGCTCGTCATGCTGCTCATCTGCCTGATGATTCTGGCAAGCTCGGTGAGCGGGCTCTGGATCTGGTGGAGCCGCCGTCCCAGTGGTCGCCTCGCCGCCCCGCCCCTGCCCGCCAAGCTGCCTCCCATGGGCGGTGCCATCGCGGTGCTGGTCGTGCTCGGGATCTGCTTCCCGCTGGTGGGGGCCTCCATGGTTGCCATCTGGCTGCTGGACAGTCTCTTCTTCTCTCGCCGCACGGCCGTGGCCCAGGCAAGCTGACCCGTCAGGGGCAAGCCCGCCTCATGCACACGAGGGCTCCCTGTCGGGGGCCCTCGTCGTCTGCATCACCTGACATCATCCTTCGCCTGGCGGCATGCTCCTCCCCTTTCGATCATCACATCGGTCTGATGACCAACAACGCATCGACACATCAGCAAAAAGGGCTCCCGTTCGGGAGCCCTTTTCATTGCCAAACGCGTCGGCCTCAGGTGAGCGCCAGCCCGGCGGAGAGCAGCAGGCTGAACAGAAATGCGCTGATGGCGGTCTTCTTGAGGGCGCCGGTCAGCACCTCGCCATCGAAACTCTCTCGCAGGGTACGGGCGGCATCGGTGAGGGGCTTCATGGCGGGCAGGAAGATCCAGGGCCAGAGGCTCGCAGGCTGGGTCAGCAGGAAGGCGATGGTCGCCAGCAGCGCCGCCCCCAGCAAGACCCAGTGATAGGCGATGGCCCGGTTGCGGCCAAGGCGCACCGCCAGGGTGATCTTGCCGCTGGCGGCATCGGTCTCGATGTCCCGCACGTTGTTGATGTTGAGCACGGCAGTCGCCAGCAGGCCGCAGGCGGTGGCAGGCAGCAACAGGTCCCACTCCAGGCGATGGGTGAAGAGGTAGTAGGAACCGAGCACCCCCAGCAGGCCGAAGAACAGGAATACCGAGATGTCCCCGAAGCCGCGATAGCCGTAGGGGCTCTTGCCCACCGTGTAGGTGATGGCCGCGACGATGGCCGCTCCCCCCAGCAGGATGAACGTCAGGATCTGCTGCCACGCCTCCCCGAAGGCGCAGACCAGCAGGGAGAGGCCGCTCACCACGGCCGCCAGGGCGGTCAGCCCCATGGCCACACACATCTGGTGCCGGGTGATGAGGCCGGAAACCACGGCGCGCTGGGGACCGATCCGCTCCCCGTTGTCGGCACCGGAGACCGCATCGCCATAGTCGTTGGCCAGATTGGAGAGAATTTGCAGCAGGATGGCGGTCAGCAGGGAGAGCCCCATGATGGTGCCGTCGAACGCTCCCCGGCTGGCTGCCAGCCCCGAGCCCAGCAAGATGGAGGAGCACGCCAGGGGCAGTGTTCGCAAACGCGCCGCCAGCAACCAAACAGAGAAGGTATTTGTCATATTGTGATGGCCAAACAATCAGATATTGATCGTGTTAAGGGTTATCGAACCGGATTTAGGTATACTTGGCTGCGCGGGGGCGTCGGCTCCCCCGGGCAATTTACATGGACGAATGGGCAGATAATATATAGGAAATCGTCGCCCTTTGGCATCAACCTGCGCCATCCTCCCCCGGAGCGATCGCGATTATCCGGCTCAGACTAGACATCCATGTTGGCTCAGACCCACCTCAAGCAACAACTGGACGCCCTGCGTCACAGCACTGTCAGCGGTTTCGTGCGACTGCGCGTGGCCGCTCACGTCGACGTCTTTCCCGGCTGGTTGGCGGCCCAGACGCTCTACCCCCGCATCTATTGGCACGCCAGAGGGCAACAGAGCCCGGAGTACGTGGCGCTTGGCGCCATCCACGAGCTGACGCGGCCGGAGGATATCCAGCGGGTCTGCGACCTTGCCGGCACGGCCAGTGAAGACAGCCCTCGCTACTACGGTGGCCTGGCGTTCGACCCGGATCTGCCCGGCTGGCAGGGTTTTGGCCCCTGCCGCTTCGTGCTGCCCCGTATCGAACTGGTACGCCGGGGGGAGTGCACCAGCCTCTGCCTCAATCTCTGGCTGCCCGCTCGGGAAGAGGGTCACGCATTCGAAGCCGAACTCTGCGCCGCCGAGGCGGCGCTCGATGCCCTGCAACCCGAGGCCCCCCTGCCCGCCCTGCAAAAGCGGCCATGGCAGCGCCAGGACCTGCCGGGCCCTGCCCAATGGCGGACCCTGGTGGAGCAGGTCACGGCCCCCGACTTCCAGGCCCGCACCCCCAAGGTGGTGCTGTCGCGGGAGAGCCTGCTCCAGAGCGAGGCGCACGATGCACCCCTCTGCCCCTGGTCCCTGCTGACACAGTGGGCCCGCCACGCCCAGGAGTGCTTCCACTTCGGCTTTCAGTTCTCCCCCGAGCAGAGCTTCATCTCCTGCTCCCCCGAGCGCCTCTACCGCCGGGAGAAGGGCCACCTCTTTACCGAGGCGCTGGCAGGCACCATTCGCCGTTCCGGGGATGAGGCGACCGACGCGGCCCTGGCTGCCGAGCTGCTGGCCGACAGCAAGAACCGGCTGGAGAACCGGCTGGTTCACGCCGACATTCTCAGCCGCCTGGCACCCCTCACGACCGATGCCACCCTGACCGAGCCGCACATTCTGAAATTGCGGCTGCTGCAACACCTCAAGTGCGACATCGAGGCCGAGCTCAAACCCGGCGTCTGCGACTGGCAACTGCTGGCTGCCCTGCACCCCACCCCCGCCGTGGGGGGCGCCCCCCGCGAGGCGGCGCTCGCCTTCATCCGTGAATGCGAGCCCCATGATCGCGGCTGGTATGCCGGTGCCTGTGGCATGCTGAGCCGGGAGACCTCGGAGTTCTCCGTCGCCATTCGCAGCGCCCGGATCAGGGGCCCGCGCATCAGCCTGTTCGCCGGTGCCGGCATAGTGGCGGGATCGGAGCCCGCCGCCGAGTGGGCCGAACTCGACAACAAGATCGCCAACGTGCTCTCCCTGCTGGGATAGCGTTTCTCACCGACTCCTCACTGCGAGAGCTTCATGTCCGCCAGCCACGTGTCCGCGCATCACGCCTTTGCCAGCCATCACGCCACCATCAACCATGTCTGGTCCTCCCTCTTGCTGGAAGAGCTCTTTCGCCTCGGCGTGCGCGACATCGCCCTGGCCTCCGGCTCCCGCTCGGCGCCGCTCACCATGGCCGCCGCAGCCCACCCGGGCTTTCGCCGCCACCTGCACTTCGACGAGCGGGGTCTGGGCTTCATGGCGCTGGGGCTGGCCAAGGGGAGCGGCCGCCCGGTGGCGGTCATCATGACCTCGGGCACCGCGGTGGCCAACCTCTGGCCCGCGGTGGCAGAAGCCCAGCTCACCGGGGTCCCGCTCATCATTCTCTCTGCCGACAGGCCACCCGAGCTCATCGACAACGGGGCCAACCAGGCCATCGATCAGCCGGGGATCTTCGGTCGCTACCCCATCTATCAGCAAAATCTGCCGAGCCCCACTCCCACCATTCCGGCGGCCTTCGTGTTGAGCTCGGTGGATCAGGCCCTGGCCCGACAGGCGCACACCCCGGGGCCGGTGCACTTCAACTGCATGTACCCCGAGCCCCTCTACCCCGGCGACCACTATCTGGACTTTTCCGATTACCTGGCGCCCCTCGGCGACTGGCTGCACTCGGCCAAGCCCTGGAGCCCCTGGCTGGTGGGCGAGCCTGGCTGCCCCGCCCAGCCGGACTGGGAGGAGCTGAAGGGCAAGCGCGGTGTCATCGTCGCCGGACGCATCCAGGATCCGGTGCAAGGCAAGGCGGTGGCCGAGCTGGCAGACCGCCTCGGCTGGCCCCTGCTGGCGGATCTGCAAAGCCAGATCCGCTTCGATGATCGCAACCTCGTCCACACGGATCTCGCCCTGCAACACAGCGACTTCGTGGCCGAGCTGACCCGCGCCGAGGTAGTGCTGCAATTCGGCGCCCGCCTCATCTCCAAGCGCCTCGGCCAGTTCATCAAACAACACCCCTGGCAAGATTACTGGCTGGTGGACCCGCAGCCGGCACGCCTCGACCCCGACTACCGGCTGCGACGTCGCCTGGTGTGCGACCCCGCCGCCTTTGCGGCCGCCCATCCAATCCCCCATTCGCAGCAGCCCTGGCACCAGTTGGCCGCGCGCCAGCAGGCCATCAGCCAGCAGATCCGCACCGCCTGTGATCGCTTCTCGGAGCTCGGGGTGTGCCATCGCCTGAATCAGCTCATCCAGGGTCAGTTGTTCGTCGGCAACAGCATGCCGGCCCGGCTGATGGACATGCTGGGCGAGGTGGGCAAGGGCCCCAGCCGGGTGATGACCAACCGCGGCGCCTCCGGCATCGATGGCCTTATCGCCACCGCATACGGCTTCGCACAGTCGGTCCCGCCTGACAGTCGCGAGCCCACCACCCTGCTGCTCGGGGATCTCAGCGCCCTGCACGATCTCAACAGCCTGGCGCTGCTCGGCAAGGGGAGCCGCCCCCTGGTGGTGATCCTGCTCAACAACGACGGCGGCAGCATCTTCCGCATGCTGCCTGTGCCCACCCAGGACGCCCTGCTGGAGACCTACTACTGCCTGCCCCACGGCCTGCACTTCGAGCACGCCGCCGCCATGTTTGGCCTGCACTACCGGGCCCCCACCACCCTCGACGCATTTGAGCAGGACTATGCCGCAGCCCTGAAAAACGGGGTAACCCTGATTGAAATCAAGGTACCGAGCAGTGAAGTCGCCGAGGATCTCAAAGCACTGGGAGCCGCTATCCGTGGTCTCTGATCCCGCCGCGCCGCTGGTGCTGCTGCACGGCCTGCTGGGGGACGCCGACGACTGGCGACCTGTCATCCAGACCCTGCCCGACGTCCCGTGCCATGCCCTGGATCTGCCGGGCCACGGCCGCAACCGGGCACTGCGGGTGAGCGGCTTTGACGAGGCCCATCGCTGGCTCTGCGACGAGCTGGCCGCACGGGATATCGCCCACTACCGGCTGGTGGGGTATTCGCTGGGGGGGCGGCTCGCGCTTCATCACGCCAGCCACACCCCGGCGGGGTTGCAGGCCCTGCTGCTGGAGAACTGCCACCCCGGGCTGCCTGCCGGTGAGCGTCCGGCCCGCATCGCTCACGATGAAGCCTGGGCCCGTCGTTTCGAGTGCGAGCCCCTGACCCGGGTGCTTGCCGACTGGTACCGCCAGGGCGTCTTCGCCGACCTGGACGACGATGCCCGCATCCGCCAGGCCGCACGCCGCCTTGGCAACGACGGCAAGGCCGTGGCCGCCATGCTGAGGGCAACGTCCCTGGGGCGGCAGCCGGATCTCGCCCCCTGGCTTCGGGATACCCGGCTGCCGGTGCAGTGGATCTCCGGCAACCGGGATCACAAATTCCATGCCCTCGCTTGCCAGTTGGTAAAGCAAGGCTGCAATATCAAACACTTGGCTCTGGATGGCGGACACAATCTGCACACAAGCCAGCCCGATACCTTTGCCCGGCTCCTGCGGGAGTGGGCTCACCAACCAGAAGAGAAGATCCATGATTGAAGCAATGACGGAAGCCGAGCTCTATGCCCCTGTCGAGTGGCACGACTGCTCCGCCGGTTACGAGGACATCCTCTATCACAAGTCCCCAGAGGGCATTGCCAAGATCACCATCAACCGTCCCCAGGTGCGCAACGCCTTCCGCCCCCGTACCGTGAAAGAGATGCTGCAAGCCCTGGCCGATGCCCGCTACGACGACAAGGTCGGCTCCATCATCCTCACCGGCTTCGGCGAGAAGGCCTTCTGCGCCGGCGGCGACCAGAAGATCCGCGGCGACTACGGTGGCTACAAGGACGATGAAGGCACCCATCACCTCAACGTGCTCGACTTCCAGCGTGACATCCGTACCTGCCCCAAACCCGTGGTGGCCATGGTGGCTGGCTACGCCGTCGGTGGCGGCCACGTGCTGCACATGATGTGCGACCTGACCATCGCCGCCGACAACGCCCAGTTCGGCCAGACCGGCCCCAAGGTGGGCTCCTTCGACGGCGGCTGGGGCGCCTCCTACATGGCCCGCATCGTCGGTCAGAAGAAGGCTCGGGAGATCTGGTTCCTCTGCCGCCTCTACGACGCCAAACAGGCCCTCGACATGGGGCTGGTCAACACCGTCGTGCCCCTGGCCGAGCTGGAGCGTGAAACCGTGCGCTGGTGCCGCGAGATGCTGCAACACAGCCCCATGGCCCTGCGCTGCCTGAAGGCGGCCCTCAACGCCGACTGCGACGGCCAGGCCGGTTTGCAGGAGCTGGCAGGCAATGCCACCATGCTGTTCTACATGACCGAAGAGGGTCAGGAAGGGCGCAACGCATTCAACGAGAAACGCCGTCCCGACTTCTCCAAATACAAGCGGAATCCCTGATGACACTCGCCCTCTACCGCTACCAACTGCCCTTTACCCAGCCCCTGGCCTTTCACGGTCAGTTGCAGGTAGCGCGCGAGGGCCTGCTGGTACGCATCGATGATGGCTGGGGGGAGATAGCCCCCCTGCCAGGATTTTCCAAAGAGACCCTGGCCGACGCCCAGGCCGAGGCCCTCGACTGTCTGGCGCAGCTGGCGCGGGGACAGACCCCGACACCACAGCTGCCCTCGGTGCAGTTCGGGCTCGACTGCGCCCGTCGTAGCTGGCCCGAGCAGGGTGCCCCCCTGCCCGAGCCCTATCCGCTGATCCAGGGCTCCCCCCAGGAGCTGCTCAAGAACTGGAAGCAGTGGCTGCACGAGACCCCCCTCAAGGCCAAGCTGAAGGTAGCCCGCTACCCCATGCGCGACGAGCTGGCGCTGATCCGGCTGCTGCTCGATCGGCGCCCCAACCTCAAACTGGTCCTGGACGCCAACCAGGGCTGGACCCGCGAGGAGGCCTGGGCCTTCTGCGGCCACCTGGATCCGAATCGCATCGAATACCTCGAAGATCTGTGCGCCGACTTCGAGGACATCGCCTTCGTCGCCAGCCACACCGGCATGCCGGTGGCGCTGGATGAACTGCTGGCCCAGGGCAAGCCCTGGGAGCCCATCCCGCAACTGCGCGCCCTGGTGCTCAAGCCGACCCTGCTCGGCGCCCTGGCCAACAGCGAGGCCCTGGTAGCCCGCGCTCGCGAACTGAAGCTCAAGGTGATCGTCTCCTCCTGTTTCGAGTCTGGTCTCGGCCTCGGTCAGCTCGCCCGCCTCGCGGGGGAGTGGGCGCCGGATCAGGCCCCTGGCCTCGATACCCGCCGCTGGCTGGCCAGGGATCTGCTGGACAAGCAGGGGCAACCCGATCCGGGCAGGATGGACCCCCTGTTTCACCGTGACTGACCCATGGTGACCCGTCAGATCCCACGGCAGGAAACCTGCCCGGTACGACGCTGGGCGACACTGGCCCCTCATCGCATTGCCATCCACAGCGGGGAGCCTCTTAGCTACCAGCGCCTTGACCTGCGCCTCAACAGCCTGTGCAATCAGCTCGCCCGGGCCGGGCTGGAACGGGGAGATCATCTCGCCGCCGTGGTGCGCGGCGCTCTGGAGGATGTGTTGCTGGCCTGGGCCTGCGTGCGCAGCGGCATCGTCTTCTGCCCCCTTAATCCCGCCTTTCCGGCAACCAGACACAGCATACTGGCGAGCCAGCTCGAGGCCCGGGCATTCTGGTCGGCAGGCGAGATCCCGGCGGGCGATTGGCAAGCCCTCAGCCTCGACTTCACGGGCGAGCTGGCCGCAGATGGGGAGTCCCCGCTGGTACCCGACCAGCCGAACAACATGATCCTCACCTCGGGATCCAGCGGTACCCCCAAGGCGGTGGTCCACCGCCTCGCCAACCACCTCGCCTCGGCCCGGGGTTCCGCCACCCTGATCCCCCTGGACGAAGCCTGCGGCTGGCTGCTCTCCCTGCCACTGTTTCACGTCGGCGGTTACGCCATCCTGTTCCGGGTCTTCCTGGCGGGAGCCGCCCTGGTGCTGGACGATCGCACCCGGCCCCTCAAGGCGCGGCTCGAGGATCAGCCCATCACCCACCTCTCGCTGGTGCCGACCCAGCTCTGGCGCCTGCTGGCACAGGGCTTCGACCCATCCCGCACCCGGGTGCGAGAACTGCTGCTCGGGGGCGCCGCCATCCCGGCGCCCCTGGTCAACCGGCTGACCGCTCTGGGGCTGGAGCCCAAGGTGAGCTATGGCCTCTCCGAGATGGGCAGCCAGGTCTGCACCGAGCAACCCTGCGCCGCCGGCGTGGTGGGTCGCCCGCTGCCGGGGCGGGAGGTCTGCATTCGCCAGGGGGAGATCTGCGTGCGCGGTGAGACCCTGTTTGCCGGCTATTTCAGGGAGGGCGAGCTGGTGCGCCCCCTCGATGAAGAGGGCTGGTTCCACACCCGGGACAAGGGCCGCCTCACTCCGGGGGGCGATCTGGTGGTGGAGGGGCGGCTCGACAACCTCTTCATCTCGGGAGGGGAGAACATCCAGCCCGAGACCATAGAGCAGCGGCTGGTGGATCACCCTGCCGTGGCCCAGGCCCTGGTGGTGCCGGTGCCTAGCGACGAGTGGGGGCATAGGCCCGCCGCCTTCATCGACTGGCACGGCGAACCGGCACCATCTGCCGAGCTGGCCGCCTGGATCAGGCTGTCGTTACCCGGCTTCATGGTGCCGGACCAGTGGCATCCCTGGCCGGATCTCGGCGGTAATCTGAAACCCTCCCGCACCCTGCTCGCCCGCAGCTTGCGACAAAAGGAGTGACGCCTCCCCCATATGGGGCGGAGTCCTTGCTATCAACACAGCCCCCTTTGGGGCTGTTTTTATGTTGTTTGCTCCCGAATGCATCATTTCGCTGCGCCATCTGGCCAATTGATATTCCTTTGGAGCCCAATAACCTCTCTGGTCCCCACGCCTCTCCATCCACCAAAGGGATCATGATGAAGCACCTCTCTCCCCGGCTGCTGCTCCTGGCAGCCCCAGGCCTGCTCGCCACTTCGGCGCTGGCCAACTACTCCCCCTCCGACTGGCAACAGTATCAACTCAACGGCGAAGCCAGCCGCCAGCTGGGGGATCGCCTCACCGAAGTGACCTACGAGCTGAGCGCCCGCGACGCCGGCGCCCCCTATCAGCAGCTGAGGGTGTATCGCCGCTTCGACTGGCGCGACGCCAACCTGGCGGCCCTGGCCGAGCAGCTGTGCGGCGAGCCGCAGCTCAAGGTCGAGCAGGGCTGGCAGATCCGCTACCTCAGCTGTGAAGAGGTGGTACCGGCCGGCAAGGCCGTCCCGGCCAGCAGCTATGACTATGGCTACGGCATGAAGCAGGGCCGCTGGGAGCCGCTGGCGGGCACCCCGACCGCGCCGCGTCAGGATCGTCTGCCGCTGGCTGAGCGGGTCATCCTGGGTCACAGCGAGCAGGAGCTGGATCGCTGCGAGCTCAACGCCGAAGGCCGCTGCGCCGAGCAGGCATGGCAGTACCAGCCGCAAAACTGGCAGCAATTGAAGGTGCTGGAAGAGCCCCCCAACGAACGGGATGGCCGCCTCGAGCAGATCTTCTTCCGCCTGCAGCCCATCGCGGGCAGCCAGGCCGCCAAGCAGGTGAGCGAGTTGCACGTCTGGCGCCAGTACACCTGGTTGCTGGATGAGATCAAGGCCCAGCAGGAGTGCGATGAACCCCAGACCCGTCAGGAAGGGGACAAGACCATCAGCTACCGGGTGTGCCGTCAAACCCTGCCCGCCGGCAGCGAAGTGCAGGTGGTCTTGAAGGACACCGGCTATCAATACCCGGTCGGGGGCAGCGAATGGCAGACCCTGCCGGAAACAACCGAGTGGCAGGAGAGCCGGGTGCTCAATCGCCCCATTGTGCTGGCCAGCAAGGAAGAGCAGCTCGACTGTCACCGTGCCGACGGCCGCGCCTGTTCCGAGCCGGATCTGCCGGGCACCGAGCTACTGGACGCCGAAGCTGCCAAGATAGTGCAGGATGCCAGTGGCCAGCCCGCACCGGTCTGGCAGGAGAACTATGGTCACGATGACACCAAGCTGCTGGCCGTGTCGCGCGGCATCCAGAGCCTGCTGGCGGCCAATCAGCCGGCCCATCCGGCCATGAAGCTGCTGCTGGAATACGTGCGTGCCCACAACTACCACAACTACGGCAAGCACAAGGAAGACGGCCCGGCTGCTGCTGAGGCGCTGGCCGAGGCATTGACGGCACTCGGTGCCCATCCGCTGCTCTTCCCGGAGCAGGCCAGCGACGAAGTAGGCGCCGTCATGGGTGCCTGGAGCATCGCTCTGCACGGTCAGTTCAAGAGCCCGGCAGTGCAGAGCCGCTTTGGCACCCTGCTCGGCGAGTTCAACCAGATGCTGGCCTACAGCACCCGCCATGCCAGCGAGATCAACGGTCAGCACGCCTGGGCAACCGGTCTGTTCGATCTGCTCAACTTCCTCGACTTCGCCAGCGACTACAGCGACCCCTTCGCCAACGACTTCCGCCAGCAGGATGGCGAGCTGCGCAAGCAGCTGCACGCCCTCGGCATGAGCGAGCTCGCGTTGTGGCAAGGAAGGGATGGCGCCGATCTGTTCCTGCTCAACAACGTGCTGGATGCCTATACCCGCCTCTACCGGGTCGCCCGCTACACCCGACAGGACGAGCTCGACGGCTACCGCAAGCTGCTGGATGACTCCGTCATCGCACTGGTTCGCCACCACGACCTGATCCCCGGTGGCCAGCAGAGTCAGGATCTGCTGGAAGACATGTCACTGACCCTCTCCACCTACTACCTGACCTACACGGACC
The DNA here is from genome assembly GCF_027707845.1 of Aeromonas sp. QDB14. NCBI lineage: Bacteria > Pseudomonadati > Pseudomonadota > Gammaproteobacteria > Aeromonadales > Aeromonadaceae > Aeromonas > Aeromonas sp. QDB14. The sequence continues at coordinate 25,790 of NZ_JAPCJD010000041.1, forward strand.
GCACCAGCGAAGCCTGCATCAGCGGTGACTTCGCGGGGCTCTGCACCCCTGTCCGGGTGGAGGACGTGCTGCCGTTCGAGCACACCTGCTCGCCGACCTTGCGCCTGCGGGCCCAGGACCTGACCATGGATCAGGCCGAAGGGATCTGCCGTGAACTGGGTGCCGAAGAGCAGCAGTTCCACCAGCAGATGGAGACCGGCTGGCAGCCGGTGGCGGACGATCACAACGAGGCGCTGGAACTGGTGGTCTTCAACTCCTCCGCCGACTGGAAACGCTACGGCAGTGCCCTGTTCGGCGGCGTCTCCACCGACAACGGCGGCATCTACCTCGAAGGGGATCCGGCTCGCCCCGGCAACCAGGCCCGCTTCTTCGCCTACGAGGCGGAGTGGAAGCGCCCAGCGTTCCAGGTGTGGAACCTGCGCCACGAGTACGTGCACTACCTGGACGGCCGCTTCAACCAGTACGGCAGCTTCGGCCACTACCCGCTCAACCGCACCACCTGGTGGTCGGAAGGGCTGGCGGAGTTCATCGCCCACGGTCAGTGCTTCGCCCGTGGTCTGGACAACGTCGCCGGCCGTCCGGCCAGCGACCGTCCGGCCCTGGCCGACATCCTGCACCTGGATTACGACAAGGGTGGCGAGATGGTCTACTCCTGGTCCTACACTGTGCACCGCTTCCTGAATGAGACCGGTCGCGGCGCCAGCTGGCTGGCCATGGCCCAGGCCCTGCGCAACCCGGATCAGCAGCAGGCCATTAGCGCCTTCGAAGCCGAGCTGGACCAGCTGATTGCCAATGACAGCGAGGCCTACCAGCAGTGGCTCGGCCGCGAGCTGCTGCCCTGGTGGGAAGCCAGCAAGGACTCCGACGAGTGCAAGGCCAACGACTCTTCCCACTGAGAACGAGACGGCTATGACAAGGGGCGGCTATGGCCGCCCCTTGTTTATGGCGCCGTTTGATAAGCCCGGGATCGGGGCGCGCGCTGCGACAACCTCTGCCCGAGTGAGCCCCTGCGCCGCCATCAAACCTGACGCGCCACAACAACTTGTAATAGAATGACCCCCTGTCTTCTCTTACTTCAGACCCGAACCGCACCGCGCATGAAGAAGTTTGCCAAGATCCTGCTCGCCTGCCTCTGCCTGTTGCTGGCCTCCATCGCCGCCCTGCTTGGCTACAGCGAGTGGACCGTCTCGGACGCCCGTCACTACACCTATGACGACGTCAACGCGGTGCCCTACAACCGGGTCGCCCTGGTGCTCGGCACCTCCAAATACCTGATTGGCGGCAGCCCGAACCACTACTTCAAATACCGGATCAAGGCCGCCGCCGAGCTCTACAACAACGGCAAGGTGGACTACATCCTGGTCTCCGGCGACAACGCCACCGTGCAGTACAACGAACCGCGCCAAATGCGGCGGGCCCTGATCCAGGCCGGCATTCCGGCCAGCGCCATCTACAGCGACTACGCCGGTTTTCGGACTCTGGACTCCATCATACGTGCCAAGGAGGTGTTCGGTCAGGCCCACTTCACCGTGGTCTCCCAGGCCTTCCACAACGAGCGAGCCATCTTCATCGCCCGCCATTTCGGCATCGAGGCGGTCGGCTTCAACGCCGTGGATCCCAGCGCCTATCAGGGCATCAAGACCCGGGTACGCGAGGTGTTCGCTCGCCTGATGGGGCTGCTCGACCTCTACGTACTGGACAAGGGGCCCAAGTTCCTCGGCGAGCCCATCGTCATCGGCGCTCCCGTTCCCTGCCAGGCGTTGAGCACCATAGGGGCAAGCCAGCCCTGCCTGCCCATTGCACCGCCCCCTCATCAGCCGAAGGCCAAGCAGGCAACGGCCGTGAGCGCTGCAACAGCCACCAGTGCAGCGGCTGCAACCAGCGGTGCACCAGCCACCAGCGCAGCCGTGCCGAGCGAAGCAACACCCGTGGATAATCCGGCTGCCAGCAGCGCGCCGACCCCTCAATAGCAGAGACCCGCCAACAGGCGGGTCTCTTTCATCAGGTGAAATGGGGCGTCAGGCCCTTGCCGCCACGTAACGCCGTGCCACCTCATCCCAGTCGATCACGTTGTAAAACGCGGCTATGTAGTCGGGACGCTTGTTCTGGTACTTGAGGTAGTAGGCATGCTCCCACACATCCAGCCCGAGTATGGGGGTGAGCCCCTCCATCAGGGGGCTGTCCTGGTTCGCGCTGCTCACCACCTGCAACTTTCCGCGCCCATCGACCACCAGCCAGGCCCAGCCGCTGCCAAAACGGCTCAACGCCGCCTGGGTAAAGGCCTGTCTGAAGGATTCCAGCCCACCCAGATCCCGCTCGATCGCTGCGGCCAGCTCGCCGTCCGGCTCGCCGCCGCCCTGCGGACTCATCACCTGCCAGAACAGGCTGTGGTTGGCGTGACCGCCGCCGTGATTGCGCACCGCCCCCTGCACCTGAGCCGGCAGGCTGTCGATACGGGCAAGCAATGCCTCCAGCGGCAGGGCAGCCAGCTCCGGCAGATCGGCCAGGGCGGCATTGAGGTTGGTGACATAAGTCTGATGGTGACGGCTGTGATGGATCTCCATGGTCTTTGCATCGATATGGGGTTCCAGCGCGTCATAGGCGTAAGGAAGGGCTGGCAGGGTATGGCTCATGTTCATTGTCTCTCCTGTTGGGCTCAATGCAGTTGATGGGCAGAGCCGGTCTGACACAGACATTGACCCAGGCTGCGCTGGATGCCGTCGTGATGACCGTGTTTGCCCAGAAAGGCGAGCAGCTCGGTACGGGTGCTGCGGGCGTGGCGAACAGCCGCCTCCCGCAGGGCAGCGGAACTGGTGGGGGACTGGCTGGTGGCCAGCAGGCAATCATGGATGTGACACAGCAGGTCGGCGGCCCGATCCGGCAGGGTCATGGCCACCAGCAGATCCGCCAGGTTGTGATGGGCCACCACCAGGGCCGCCACCGCTTCGTCGGCATCGTGCCACTCGGCAAACTGCTGGCGGGCAAGCCACAGCGCCTGCTGATAGCAGTCGAGCGCCCTGGCGTACTCCCCCGCATCGAAATGGCGGTTGCCACTCAGGGTCTGCGCCTTCCAGTGCGCCATGCTGCTGTCCGCTCCGGTGGTACCGACCCACCCCTTCACCCAGGTTCCCGTCATGACTCGACCATTCAAATGATAATAATTATTATTTAACTTATTTGATGAGCAGACACAAGGAATAGTTGGTGCCGCCTTTTTTGCCCATATGGGTAGGGTTTTTCTGCAATCCCCGGTTTAGTGATCCCATCCACAGATACATTTGAGTTCAGCCACCATGCTGCCGGTACTGGCATGAGGCCGGTGGCTGCCCGGTGACGACCCCCGGTGACGACCAGAGTGCAGCCGGTTTTTTCACAAGGAAGGTGAAGATGAAAAGATGGCTATTGATGCTGTTGTGCGCCCTGCCCATGCTGGGTCAGGGGGCCGGTTATACCCAGACCCGCTACCCCATAGTGCTGGTGCACGGTCTGTTCGGTTTCGACAAGCTGCTCGGAGTCGATTACTTCTACGGCATCCCCCAGGCCCTGACCCGGGATGGCGCCAAGGTTTACGTGGCCCAGGTCTCCGCCACCCAGAGCTCGGAGCTGCGCGGTGAACAGCTGCTCAAGCAGGTGCAGCAGGTGCTCGCCATCACGGGGGCGGAGAAGGTGAACCTCATCGGCCACTCTCACGGTGGCCCCACCATTCGCTACGTCGCTTCGGTCGCCCCCGAGTTGGTCGCTTCCGCCACCAGCGTGGGCGGGGTCAACCATGGCTCGGAGATCGCCGACCTGGTGCGGGCCAAGGTGACGCCGGGCTCGGCGGCCGAAGGTCTGGCGGTGGCCGCCGCCTCGGCCCTGTCCGGGGTCATCTCGCTGCTCTCCGGGGGCAGCCAGCTGCCGCAGGATCCCCTCGCAGCCCTCGACGCCCTCACCAGCACCGGCGCCCAGCGCTTCAACCAGCGCTATCCGGAAGGGCTGCCGAGCCAGCATTGCGGTGAAGGGCCCATGCAGGCCGCCAACGGGGTCTACTACTTCTCCTGGAGCGGACGCGGCACCATGACCAACATCCTGGATCCGGTGGATCCGGCGCTGGCGCTGACCGGCAGCTTCTTCAAGGAGCCCAACGATGGCCTGGTCGGAGTATGCAGCAGCCACCTCGGCAAGGTGATCGGCACCCACTACCGCATGAACCATCTGGACGAGGTGAACCAGTCGTTCGGCATTCGCCACCTGTTCGAGACCGACCCGGTCAACCTCTATCGCCAGCACGCCAACCGCCTGCAGAGGCTGGGACTATGAACAGGGCATGGCTGATGGCTGCTCCGCTGGGGGCGGCCCTGCTGCTGGGGGGCTGGCAGTATTGGACCTCCGCTGACGCAACCGCCCCTTCGCCGCAACATGCAGGGCCCGCTTCCCCTCTGGTCAGGCAGGCCGCACCGCCGTCGGATAAGTCCTCGCTGCAGGCCCGTCATGAAGCCTTTCTCGGGGCCGAGGGCAGCCTGACGGTGCCGGCGGATCCGGGCCTCGCCAGCTTGCAGAAGCTGTTCGACGAGCGCGAACAGTTGCGCAGGCAGCGTTTCACCCCGGTCGAGCAGGAGCAGCTGTTTGCCGAGGACAGGCTGATGGAGCAGTGGACCCTGCGCCGCAAGGCGCTGGCGGAGTCCAGCGATGCCGACAAGCCGCTGCTGGCGAGCGAGCTGGAGCTCTGGCTGGCGGAGCAGCCCCAGTGGTTTCGGGAGGCGGAGGCCAACAGCCGCCTGCTCGGCGATCTGCAGGCTCTGGAGCAACTCCCCGCAGTAGGGCGTGACGCCGCACTGCGCGAACAGTTGGGACCGGAGGCGGCAGACCGGTTGCACCAGCTGGCAGAGAGCCAGCAGGGGTTCGAGCAGCAGTTGGCCGGCTATCTGGCCGAGATCAGGCCCCTGCCTGCCGAGGCCCGTGCCAGCCAGCAGCCGGAGATCCTGGCACGCTGGTTCGAGCCCGGTCAGTGGCGACGGGTGGAGGCCCTCACCCGGCTCACCCTGGGCGAGCAGTAACCGGCATGAAAAAGGGGCCCGCAAGTGGGCCCCCATTCTTTGACGCTGCCGCCCTTACTGCGGCTTGTTGGCCCCCGGCAGCGGCTGCCAGGTGAGGCGAGTCACCCGGTTGCCCTGCACCTCGCAGGTGAGGCAGAGATCCTGCCACCCCTTCTCCTGGCGCAGGGAAACTTCTCCCTTGATGCCCTCTGCACTCCTCTTGAGTTTGGCCGGCTCGAAGGTCACCTTGTCACCTCCGGCAAGCGCCATCAGCTTGCCATTGCAGAGCCACTGGGCGAGCTCGGCCCCCTTGAGCTTGACGCCCCCCTTGTCAGCCTTCTCCTCGGCGGTGCTCGGTGCAAACAACCCGCCCAGCTCGGCCGCCCGTCTGGTCAGCCAGGCTTCCCGCTGCTGCATGCTCATCTTGCTGACAAACTCCGCAGGCTGCCCCTTGTCGTCCAGCCATTGGGTCAGCTTGCCACTGTCATCGAAGGCGAACTGAGCGGCGGGCTCCTTCACCCCGAACAGCTTGCCGCCCTTGAAGTAGTAACGGCTCTCCCCTTCCTGTTTGCCCTGCTCGTTCAGGATGGGCACGGCGATGATGACGGGCGTGCCGTCGACCCAGGCCTTGATGTCAACGCCATCGTGGCTGAACAAGCGGGTATCGAGGGCGCTGTCGGCCCCCTTCTCCATCAGGGTGAACTGCTCGGCCAGGGAGGCGGCGAATGAAGGCAGGGAGCAGAGTCCCAGTCCCAAGCCGAGGCTCAGGGCGATCGCGGTTGTGCGCATAAGTGTCCTGTGGTGGGCCCGAAGGCCGGATTAACTCTCTACCAGCCAGACCCTCAGTCCCTCCCGGTGAGCCTCGCTCAAAGGGATGGACTGCCGGGTCCGGTAGTCAAAATGGATCAGGGTCGTCTCGGCGGTCACCGCCAGCTCGCCGCCCTGCCAGGCTTCCTGCCAGAGCGTGAAGGAGCTGGTACCGATACGCCGCACGCCGGTCTTGATCGACACCATCTGGCCATAGAACAGCTCCCGTTTGAATTGCACCGTGTAGCCCGCGATGATCAGATGCCAGTCATGCACATCCAGCTCAGGCGAGAAGAGGCGAAACAGGGGATCACGGGCCGATTCAAACCAGACCGCCGGCACCGTGTTGTTGATGTGGCCGAGGGCGTCCGTCTCTTGAAAACGGGGTTGGATCTGCATTTCCAGCATGGATGTCGACTCCTTGTCGTAGGACCGCGCACAGGCTAGCGCGCCAACCCGTCCGACTCAAGCGTCCCTGCCTGGGGGTGAGAGCCACCGCCGGTTTCCGGCTCCTGCGCCACCTGCTCGGGCTTTAACCAGGCGCAGCGAAAATCGAACCAGCCAAGGGCCGTCATGCGCACACCGTGCACGCCGACCCGGCTCTCCAGCTCCAGCCAGTGATGAAACAGCGGCACGAACCAGCTCTGGCGCTGCACCTCGGCCAGCAGGGCGCGGGGGCCGGGCTCTTCACCATGGGCGCGCCACTGCGTCAATCCCTGCCACAGGGCCTGCTGGCCGCCCCACACCCGGCGCAGCAAGGGGGTGCCCTGAAGCCAGGCGTAAGGGGCGAAGGCGTGCTCATGCTCCAGGTTGAGGGTGCCGAACCAGAGATCAACATCTTCATCCTCCCCGCTCACCCAGCGCCCGTAGTCCAGGGTACGCACCTCGAGCTGGATCCCCTGCTCTGCCAGCAGGCTGCTCATGGCGCTGGCGCACTCGTTGAACTCCAGATGCTGGTTGAAGCAGGCCAGTACCAGCCGCGCTGGCAGGCTGACCGGGCCGGACTCGGGAAGAGGCAGGCTCTCGCGCCAGTGGGGCAGGAGACCCAGCGCGCTGGTCCAGCCCCGCTGCAGCTCGGGCGCCACCCGGGCCATCAGGGCGATGGGGTTGAGCAGCCGGGTCAGCCACTGGCGCAGGGCCGGGTCCTGCAGGGGGACCGATCTGTCGTCCTGCAGCAGGAAGTAGCAGCCCGACTCGAGTTCGGACTCCCCGCGCATGGAACCAAGCTCCGGGGTGTCGCTGCCCAGCCTGACGTGGCTCTCCAGCCGTTCCGCCAGCTCCGGCAGCATCCAGATGTCGATCTCGTCGAGCAGGGCCCGCAGTCCGAAGTAGTCGTCGAATGCTTCTAGGCACAGGTGCAGGGGATCGTTGGCACTCACCCGATAGGGGCCGGTGCCCACCGGCTGCAGGGCGAAATTCGCCTCCCCCTTGAGCTCCCGCGGCAGGATGGCCGCCACCGGCTCGGCCAGCAGGTGCGGCAGCAGAGGATCCGGGCTGTCGAGATGGATGTCCAGGGTACGCGGCCAGCGGCTCTCCAGCCGTGCCAGATGGGCGAACAGCGGGCGATCCCGCAAGGCCTGCAGGCTCTCCATCACATCCTCCACCACCAGTTCGCGGCCATGGTGAAAGCGCACCACGGGGCGCAGATAGAAGCGCCAGTGACAGGGGGCCAGACACTCCCAGTAGTGGGCGAGATCCCCCTCTATTTCCCCATTTTCCTCGTTTCGCCGGGTCAGACCGTTGAAGATCTGGCGGCTCAGGTGAATTTCGGAGCGGCGCAAGGGCGCGGTGGGCAACAGACCGGGCAGGGGCCGGTAGTAGGGCACCCTCAGGATCTGGCGCCCCTCCCGGGTGGCCTGGCCGAGCTGCTCGATCAGCAGCGGAGTGAGCAGATCCAGGCGATCTTCGGCCAGCCGCACCGCCTGCGCCAGCTGGCCCTGACTCAGCAGATCCCGCAATCGGCGCCGGGTCAGGCTCTCCTGGTTGTCGAGCAGGGTGAGGCGGGAGCGCCGCCCCCGCCCTGCCTCCGCCGTCCAGCACAGCCAGCCCTGCCCTTCCATGCGGCGCAGCAGCAGGCGGGCATTGCGGGGGGTGCAGCAGAGCAAGTCCGCCACCTCGGCGAGGCTGATCTCCCGCTCGTCGCAGCCAAGCTGCTGGGCGAGCCGTTGAAATTGCTGATAAAGGCGGCTAGTAGGCATAAAAGAGGAAATCCATTGGCTGAAAGTCATCAGTTTTTACTTCCGCATTTTAGCTCAATACTGCTGGCGAACGTGAGAACCACAGCACAGGAGCACCATCATGAGCCACGCCAACCCCCTCAAACCGAACCGGATCCAGCAAACCCTCCGTCGCTACTTCCTGAGGATCCTGCCCCGCCCTCTGACGCTGGTCGAAGATCCCATGGTGCAGCTCAACCGCCTGATGCAGTGGGATATGCACCAGATAGACGACAGGGAGTATCGCCGCCGTCTCTGAGGTCGCCGTCACAGACGCCATCCGGTCACCGCCATCCCCAGGCATTGCTTTGCCGGAATGGGTGGTTTACATCGGCGCTGGGCCTGATAGATTGGACGTCTATCCATCCATAATGGTGACATCCAACAAGGAGTGTGTGATGAAAGATGCGACCCTGGCCCTGCACCACGGCTTTGCCAACGACCCCACCACCAAGGCCGTTGCCGTGCCCATCTACCAGACGGTGGCCTACGAGTTCGAGAGCGCCCAGCACGGGGCGGATCTGTTCAATCTGGCGGTGCCAGGCAACATCTACACCCGCATCATGAACCCCACCAACGATGTGCTGGAGCAGCGGATGGCCGCGCTGGAAGGGGGCATCGCCGCCCTGGTGGTCTCGGCGGGCTCCGCCGCCATCACCTACGCCATCCAGGCGCTGACCGCCGCTGGTGACAACATCGTCTCCACCCCCCAGCTCTATGGCGGCACCTACACCCTGTTCGCCCACATGCTGCCGAGCTTCGGGGTCGAGGTGCGCTTCGCCAAGGATGACAGCGCCGAGGCCATCGCCGCCCTCATCGACGACAAGACCAAGGCGGTCTACTGCGAGAGCATCGGCAACCCGGCCGGCAACATCGTCGACATCGCCGCCCTGGCCAAGGTGGCCCACGCCCGCGGCGTGCCGCTCATCGTCGACAACACGGTCGCCACTCCGGTCTTGTGCAAACCCATCGAACACGGCGCCGACATCGTGGTGCACAGCCTGACCAAATATGTCGGCGGCCACGGCAACTCCCTGGGGGGCGTCATCGTCGACTCGGGCAAGTTCCCCTGGGCGGATCACGCCGAGCGCTTCCCCCAGCTGACCCAACCCGAGCCTTCTTATCACGGGGTGGTCTACACCGAGGCCTTCGGCCCGGCTGCCTTCATCGGCCGGGTGCGCACCGTGCCGCTGCGCAATACCGGGGCGGCGCTGGCGCCGATGAACGCCTTCCTGCTACTGCAAGGGCTGGAAACCCTGAGCCTGCGCATGGAACGCCACGTGGACAACGCTCTGCGGGTGGCCCACCACCTCAAGCACCACCCCAAGGTGGCCTGGGTCAGCTACGCCGGTCTGCCGGGTCACCCCCACTACCCGCTGGCGGAGAAGTACATGGCCGGTCGCCCCTCGGCCATCCTCTCCTTCGGCCTGAAGGACGGCTACGAGGCGGGCGTGCGCTTCTACGATGCGCTCAAGATCTTCAAGCGGCTGGTCAACATCGGCGACGCCAAGTCCCTGGCCTGCCACCCTGCCTCCACCACCCATCGCCAGTTGAGCGAAGAGGAGCAGGCCAAGGCTGGAGTGAAACCTGAGATGATCCGGCTGTCAGTGGGAATCGAAGCCATCGAGGACATACTGGCGGATCTGGATCAGGCGCTGGAGGCCTGAGTCAATCGACGAAGGAGCGGGCACCACGCCCGCTCTTTTTCATCCATCAGTGAACCTGCTGCCGGGGCGCTGCGTATCACCGCCTTCCGTCACTGCGTCGAGGTTTCCATGATAGTCCTGCACCACCTGAACAAATCCCGCTCCCAGCGCATCATCTGGCTGCTTGAAGAGCTGGGCCTGCCCTATGAGATCAAGGCCTACCAGCGCGATGCCGCTACCTTTCTGGCGCCGCCCGAGCTCAAGGCCGTCCACCCTCTCGGCAAGTCGCCGGTCATCGAGTTTGACGGCCGGGTGCTGGCGGAATCCGGTGCCATCACAGAGTACCTGATCGCCCGCCACGCCCCGGACCGGCTGGCACCGGCCACCGACAGCCCGGAGTATCCCGAATACCTGCAGTGGCTCCACTTCGCCGAGAGCTCCGGCATTCTGCCGCTGCTGCTCGATATGTTCGTGCGCAAGGATGGCAGCCCGATGCGCTTCCTGCCGGACTACGCCAAAGCCGAGTGCTCCAAGGTGCTGGGTTATCTCGATGAGGTGCTGGCAAACCGCCGTTACCTGGTGGCCGATCGCCTCACCGGCGCCGACATCCTGAACTCCTTCCTGGTGGATCTGCTGGCCCAGAGCGGTCAGCTGGCCCAGTTCCCGCATCTGCAAGCCTACTGGCAGCGCCTCAATACCCATCCGGCCCGCCAGAAGGCGGCGGCGCTGGAGCGCGAGCTGGACCGCAGCGCCGAATAAACGGCAGTGCCCGGCGACACCACGCAAAACGCCCCGATGATCGGGGCAATGCTGTTCACTTAAGCGGAGCCGCATTGCGATTTACCGGAAAACGGGTCTTTGATATCTTCACCGCCCTGGG